>DAIEFO010000086.1 GCA_027325475.1 Desulfobacteraceae bacterium
CACACCTTGGCGACCATCGGAACCTGTTGCCGTCACGGCAGAGAAATCCTGGAAATTCCGGATAACGCTTTTTAAAAAGGATGGCAGTTGGTTATGAAAGAAGCCGTTATTGTGAGTGCCGTCAGAACCCCTGTCGGAAAATACATGGGGGCGCTTAGAACCGTTGAAGCCTGTGACCTGGCGGCTATCGTTCTTGCAGGAGCCATCAGGCAGACCGGTATCGATCCGGCTCTGGTGGATGAAGTGGTCATGGGCCAGTCGTACCAGAACGGCGAGTCCGTCAATGTCGCCAGAATGGCGCTTTTGAAAGCCGGATGGCCGGAGAGTATTCCGGGAATCACCCTGGATCGGCGCTGCTGTACGGGGTTGGATGTGGTCCGTTTCGCCTCCGCCATGATTGCTTCCGGACAGGCCGAGATCGTGGTGGCCGGAGGTGTCGAGAGCATGAGTAACGCCGAATTTTACCTTCCCGGCAGCATCAAGTGGGGGGTGGGAGGCGCCGGAGGTATGCCCAGGGGCCACGGGAATCTGGATATCTGGGGGCTGCCGTTTTACGACCGGATCCAGCGGGCGAGGGTCATGTCCCAGCCGCAGGAACGCTATGGCATACTGCCTTCCATGATGTCCTGGGCGGAAACCGCGGCAAGTGAAGCGCATATTTCGCGACAGAGCTGCGACCAATGGGCGGTTGAAAGCCACAAAAAAGCCTGTATGGCTATGGACGCCGGCAAGTTTCGGGATGAAATCATTCCGGTTCCGGTTTCGCAGTCAAAAGGAGAGCCCGTGATCGTGGACCGGGATGAAAACCCCAGAGCAGATACCTCTCTTGAAAAGCTGGCAAGATTAAAACCGGTTCTGAATGGCGTCTGTACGGCCGGCAATTCGTCCACGGAAAATGACGGGGCGGCGGCGGTGATTGTGGTATCGGCGGAGAAAGCCGCGGCATTGGGGCTAAAGCCATTGGCAACATTTCGAAGCTGCGCTGTTGCCGGGGCCGATCCCAGACGCGCTTACAAAACCGTTCCGATTGCCGTTGAAAAGGCTCTGGCCCAGGCAGAACTTCACTTAAAGCAGATGGATCTCATAGAGATACAGGAAGCTTTTGCAGCCCAGGTGCTGGCGGATTTGAATGAAATGGGCGCCGGACCGACGGATTACGACCGGGTCAACGTCAACGGTTCCGGCATATCCCTGGGGCATCCCATCGCCTGTACCGGGACGCGGGTGCTGGTCACCCTGCTGCATGAAATGCGACGGCGGCACTCCCGTTATGGACTGGAATGCATCTGCGGCGGCGGCGGGCTGGGTATCGCCGCCGTTCTGGAACGCAAGATGGAGGTCTGATAATTTTTCCGGCGTATTGCCGGTTCGGAGGATAGAACATGAGTCAAAATATTCAAGATGTTGTGGTCATTG
The DNA here is from genome assembly GCA_027325475.1 of Desulfobacteraceae bacterium. Lineage (GTDB taxonomy): Bacteria > Desulfobacterota > Desulfobacteria > Desulfobacterales > Desulfatirhabdiaceae > RAAP-1. Next base: position 1,417 of record DAIEFO010000086.1, read on the forward strand.
ACGCCGTGCGAACAGCCTTTGGGCGGGCCGGTGAAAAAGGCATTTTCTGGAATACCCGGGCCGAAGACCTGTCTGTTGCCGTACTGAAGGCGCTGATAGCAAGAAACCCGAAGGTGAACCCCGGAGATGTCGAAGATGTGCTCTGGGGAGCCACCAATCAGATTAAGGAGCAGGGAGGAACCATCGGCCGGATGATCTCGATGCTGGCGAACTGGGGGTGGGAAATCCCCGGATGCACGATTGACCGCATGTGCGCCAGCGGCCTGACTGCTGTGGGACTCGGCGTTTCTTATATCGCCAGCGGCATGGCCGATTGCCTGATCGCTGGCGGGGTAGAACACATGGGACATTTGCCCATGGGGTTTATGCGGGACAATCATCCCGGATATGAAGAAGTCATGGGAGATGCCACCGCATTCAACATGGGAATGACGGCAGAGAATATCCATGAGCGTTTTCCTGAATTTACCAGGGAAATGGCCGATGTATATGCAACCGCAAGTCAGAAAAAAGCAAATCAGGCCATTCTGTCCGGAAAAATGAAGAACATCATCGTTCCCATTGAGGTGAAAATGGCGGACGGTGCTCGCATAACGGCGGATAAAGACCAGCAGCCACGCCCGGAAACAACAGTCGAAACGCTTGCCTGTCTCAAAACGCCGTTTCGGGAACAAGGAGGCCGTGTTTCCGCCGGAAATGCTTCCGGATTGAACGACGGGGCAGCCGGAGTGCTTTTGACGAATGCATCGAAAGCCGAACGGTTGGGTCTTTCTCCGAGCATGCGATGGGTTTCAACCGGAATTGCAGGGGTAGATCCCAGAATCATGGGAACCGCACCGGTTCCGGCAACTCAAAAAGCTCTTTCTAAAGCCGGTTTGACCATGCAGGATATCGATATCATCGAGCTCAACGAAGCTTTTGCAGTTCAGGCCCTTTACGATCTGGACAGATTAGGACTTAAACCGGATGATCCGCGAGTCAATATCTGGGGCGGCGCCATTGCCTACGGTCACCCACTGGCAGCGTCCGGTCCACGCCTGATCGCCTTTCTGCAAGGGCTTTTCAGGGAAAACCCCAGGGCCCGTTACGGCCTGACCACCATGTGTGTGGGACGGGGTCAGGGGTATTCGATGATATGGGAGAATTTGAATAAGGAATAATTGAGCAATTGACTGGAGAAAAAATGAATTTTGGGTTTTCAAAAGAGCATGAAATGCTGCGGAAATCGGTGCGGGAATTTGCCGCCAAAAAAATTGCACCGTTTGCCGATCAGTGGGATGCCGACAATTATCTGCCGGTTCGGGAAGTGATACGTCCCATGGGAGAGCTGGGCTATTTCGGAGCGGTTATACCGGAAGAATACGGCGGTGAAAATATGGGGTGGCTGGCGGCTGTTATCATCACGGAAGAAATCGCCCGGGCGTCCAGTTCCCTTCGGGTGCAGTATAACCTGCTGGGGTTAGGATGCGCTTATCCCATATATCGCTACGGAACCGAAGCCGCGAAGAAAAAATATGTGCCCAAACTCTGTGCCGCGGAGTATCTGGGAGGATTTGCCATTACGGAACCGGATGCAGGATCGGATGTCATGTCCATGAAAACCCTGGCCGAGGACAAGGGCGACCACTGGCTGGTAAACGGCTCCAAGACCTGGATTTCAAATGCCAATCAGGCAGACATCGTGGTCTGCTACTGCTATACCGATCCTTCACAAAAAAGCAGGGGAATGTCGGCCCTGGTGATCGAGCTGAAAAATTACAACGGCGTCACCACAACGGATCTAAAAAAAATGGGGTCACATTCCTCGCCGACCGGAGAGATATTTTTCAACAATACCAGGGTTCCCAAGGAAAATATTCTGGGAAAACCCGGAGACGGGGCCAACATCGTTTTCAGCTCCTTGAACAACACCCGCATATCGGCTGCTGCCGGCGCCGTGGGCTGCGCCCAGGCCTGCCTGGACATGACTATAAAGTACTGTAATCAGAGAAAACAGTTTGGAAAGCCGATCGGCGAATTTCAGATGAACCAGGATATGATCGCCCAGATGTCGGCAGAAATTGAGGCTGCCCGGCTTCTGGTTTACAAGGGAGCGTGGCAGAAAGATCAGGGGAATCTGAACAACGGGCTGGAGGTGGCGCAGGCCAAATACATGGCCGGAGAAGTGGCCATGAAATGCGCCAACTTCGCCATGCGGATCATGGGCGCTTACGGATATTCCACGGAATACCCGATTGCCCGCTATTACCGGGATATTCCAACCTACGTGATCGTTGAGGGTTCTGCCAATATCTGCAAACAGATCATTGCCATGGATCAGCTCGGTTACCGCAAGGCCAGCCGCTGACATTTACTTCAGGAGGAGATTCAATTTGCGTGAGTATCAGAACATCAAATATGAAATAAGCGGTCACATCGCTGTCGTCACTATAAATCATCCGCCGGCCAATACATGGAATCTGGCTACACTGACCGACTTTGAAGATGCGATCGACCAGGTGGAAAACAATGCAAATATCAGAGTCCTTGTAATCACCGGCGCCGGAGACAAGTGCTTTTCCGCCGGGCTCGACGTCAGTGACAGCGCTAATTCGCCCGTCATCAGCCCCAAGGCGCGTACACTGTGGCGAAGGATCGACCGGTTTTCCAAACCCGTCATCGCCGCCATCAACGGCCATGCGCTCGGCGGCGGCCTGGAGCTGGCCATTTCCTGCCATTTCAGGTTCATGGCCAATGTCCCCAAAGCCATGATCGGACTCACAGAACTGAATCTCGGCATTATTCCGGGCTGGGGGGGTACGCAGCGCCTGTCCCGCATTGTGGGCGGATCACATGCCCTGGAAATGATTCTTTTAAGCAAAAGACTGACGGCGGAAGAAGCGCTGAAGATCGGGCTTATTAATTACCTGACAAGCCCTGATACCCTGATGCCGGAAACACTGGCTCTGGCCAAAACGCTGGCGGATCGACCGCCAATTGCTGTCCGCTGTGTACTGGATGCTGTCACGGCCGGACTTTACGAAGGAATCGATGCAGGTCTGGATACAGAAGCGCAAGGCAGCACAACGGTGCGTGCCAGTGATGACTGCCGGGAAGGATTTGCCGCTTTTCTGGAAAAGCGCAAACCCGTTTTTACCGGAAAATAACTATGGTTCCGGTCTTTTCCCTGATTGAATGAAAAATACCACGGCTGTGCCACTACGAACCATTATGAAAGGAATTGAAATGAACACCACTACACAAAAAACTTCAGCGCTTCCGGATATTCAGGATTCAAGCCTGTCACTGGAAAACCGTATCGCCACTCTGACATTTCAGCGCGACGACGTGCGAAACATCTTAACCGGAAGCGCACTGGCCGAGGATATCGTAAAAACCGTTCACTGGGCCAACCGTGAGCCGGAGGTATCGGTTCTGGTTGTCACGGGTGCAGGCTCCGCATTTTCCTCCGGCGGCAACGTCAAGGATATGTATGGCCGGGCCGAGAGTTTTGCGGGAACCGCCATCGATATTCAGAATCAGTACCGGCGGGGGATTCAGCAGATACCGCTGGCGCTTCACCTGGCGGAGATGCCGGTGATTGCCGCGGTCAACGGGCCTGCCATCGGCGCCGGTTTTGACCTTGCCTGCATGTGTGATATCCGTATCGCTTCGACCCGGGCCAAGATCAGCGAATCCTTCATCAATCTGGGCATTACGCCAGGAGACGGCGGCGCCTGGTTTCTGCAGCGGCTCATCGGCTATCAGAAGGCCGCGGAAATGACTTTTACCGGAAGACTTGTCACCGCCGAAGAAGCCATGAAACTGGGTATCTTTCTTGAGGTGGTGGAACCGGACGCCCTGATGCCGAGGGTATATGAACTGGCCAAGCAGATCGCTTCCAAACCGCCCCTGACCATGCGATTCACCAAACGTCTGATGAAACTTGCACAGCGCAATGAGCTTCCGGATTTTCTCGATTTTTGCGCCTGTTTTCAGGGCATGTCGCATCACACGAACGATCACATGGAGGCGGTCACTGCATTTCTCGAAAAGCGGAGCCCGCATTTCAAGGGTGAATGATTTTTTCAGCGGCATGTTTCAAAAACTCAACCATGATTTACAAGGAGACATCATATGCAGTTCGCTTTAAGCAAAGATTTAGAGATGCTCAGAAAATCCGTCCGGGAATTCGCCGCGAAAAAAATTGCGCCTAATGCCGGAGAATGGGATGAAAAACATTATTTTCCTTACAAAGAGGCCATCAAGCCTATGGGAGAACTGGGTTTTTTCGGAACCGTCATTCCTGAGGAGTATGGCGGAGAAAATATGGGATGGATGGCTGCCATGATCGTCACCGAAGAAATTGCGCGGGCGTCCAGTTCGCTGAGGGTCCAGGTCAACATGCAAACCCTGGGCTGCGCCTATACCATTTTCAGATATGGCGGCGACACCATCAAAAAGGCCTATATCCCCAAACTGGTCAACGCCGACTATGTGGGCGGTTTTGGCATTACAGAACCCGACGCCGGTTCCGATGTCATGGCCATGCAGTCCACCGCTGAGGACAAGGGCGATCACTGGCTGCTGAACGGTTCCAAGACATGGATATCCAACGCCAATGTGGCGGATGTCATCATCTACTATGCCTATACGGATAAATCACAAGGCTCCAGAGGACTTTCCGCGTTTGTGGTTGAAATGAAAAACTTCAACGGCATCAAAACCTCCAAGCTGGAAAAAATGGGTTCCCATTCCTCCCCTACCGGTGAAATCTTTCTGACCGACACGCGGATCCCCAAGGAAAATATTCTCGGAAAACCCGGCGACGGGGCTAAAATTGTCTTCAGCTCTCTCAACCAGACGCGGCTTTCTGCCGCCGCCGGTGCGGTAGTGCTGGCGCAGGCATGTCTGGATACCGTTATCAAATATTGTAATCAGCGCAAACAATTCGGAAAACCCATCGGTGAATTTCAGATGAATCAGGATATGGTCGCGCAGATGTCCGCCGAAATTGAAGCTGCCCGGCTCCTTGTTTATAAAGCGGCATGGGTCAAGGATCAGGGCAATTTAAACAACGGGCTGGATGTGGCGCAGGCGAAATACTTTTCTGGTGAAGTGGTCACCAAATGTGCGAACTACGCCATGCGGATACTAGGTGCTTACGGATACTCCACCGAATATCCCGTAGCGCGTTTTTATCGGGATGCTCCCACCTATACGATGGTGGAAGGATCCGCCAATATCTGCAAATGGATCATCGCTCAGGATCAGTTAGGCATCCGCAAGGCAAACCGGTAACAAAAAAATCGGAATTCCAGTGAACGATTCCGCTATGAGCTGGCCCTGAACCGATTGACCGAATTGCGAAAATGGTTTATTACGACTGATCCTGACAAAGCTATTGCCGTTTTTCTGACATCCGGCCGTCCATAACGGTAAATTCGACTTTCTGCGTGTCAATATGAAGGGTACGGCTGACCAGGGAGAAGAAAACCGGAGCAGAAAATATGGGCTTGATGAGCCGGACCGGTGGATGATAGTTGGGAACATACAGTCGAGGTCGCGGTAAATTCAATGAAGGAGAAGAAGAGAATAAAAAGTTACTCGCCGGTGGAAGAAAAAATGAATATTATTTCCCATGCCACCGGCCTGGTTTTAAGTATTGTCGCTTTGGTGTTTCTGGTTACTCGGGCAGTCCAATACAGTGATACCTGGCATATCGTCAGTTTCAGCATTTTCGGACTGAGTTTGATATTGCTGTATGCGGCTTCCACTTTTTATCACAGCGCCCAAAGTCCGGCGCTGAGAGGCAGATTGAACATTATTGACCATGCATCAATTTATGTTCTTATTGCCGGAACTTACACGCCGTTTACACTTGTCACGCTGAAGGGTGCGACGGGTTGGGTGATTTTTGGCATTTCCTGGGGGCTGGCTTTAACCGGATTGATTTTGAAACTTTTCTTTACAGGCAAATACAGTATCGTATCGACAATCATGTATGTATTCATGGGCTGGATTATCGTTTTCGCCATAAAGCCATTGATCCGCCAGTTGCCATTGGAAGGGCTGCTGTGGCTTTTTGCAGGCGGCGTATCCTATACAATGGGTGCAATTTTGTATAGCATGGATAAATTAAAATTCAATCACGCCGTATTCCATCTATTGGTTTTAATCGGCAGTTTTTGCCATTTTATATCAGTGTATTTTTATGTGTAAAACTGGGAATACGGCAATTTGGTGCAACATGTGGGATCAGTTCCAGTCATACAAACATCTCCAAACCTTCCGAAAAAAAGACATCTGAGAAATAAGTGATGGCTTCGTAAAAAGTTCGCAGGCAAGGCGCGCAAATCCTGAGGAGTGAAGCGTACTTGTCGTACGCTGCAACGACGAAGGATGCAGCGCAACGCAGCATGCGGACTTTTTACAAAGTCGTCAATAAGTGCATCTTCATTGACCGAAGAAACAGGTTTGTGATATCAAAAAAAAGATTTTTAAGTGTGTATTCAGGTTTTGTCCCTGATGGGGGATCATCATATTCTGAGGATTATGGAGGATTTTTCAATGAAAGAAGTTGTTATCGTCAGTGGTTCACGAACAGCCATCGGAAATTTCGGAGGTGCGCTCATGACAACGCCGGTTGTGGAACTGGGTGCGATTGTCATGAAAGATGTCTTGAAAAAAGCTGGATTGAGGCCGGTAATTGATGACAGTATGAAAGCCGGCTGCCCGGACAAACTCAAAGATCAGGGCCTGATCGAACTCGAAAAAAAATCCTGCGTCTGGGAGGATCAGGCAACCCCAGTTACTATTGATGAAGTCATCATGGGCAACGTGCTTCAGGCTGGTCAGGGCCAGAACACCGCCAGACAGGCCATGATTCGGGCCGGCATCCCCAAGGAGACACCGGCAGTCACCATCAACAAAATCTGCGGTTCCGGCTTGAAAGCTATTGCCATGGCCGCCGCTTCCATCATGAGCGGCCAGGCGGATGTGGTACT
>DAIEFO010000087.1:0-4509 GCA_027325475.1 Desulfobacteraceae bacterium
AAATGAAAAGAGGAGGCGTTTATGTCAAGTCAGGAACCTACTGGAAACCCCGCTGTTGTTGGATTGGCCGGCTTCGGACTCACCACATTGTTGCTTCAGTTCCACAATCTCGGTTGGTGCGGCATAGGCCCGATTGTGGCCTTGGGATTGATATTCGGCGGATTGGCCCAGCTTATTGCCGGTTATCTGGAATTCAAGTGCAACAACAATTTCGGCTTCAGCGCCTTCTGTTCATACGGCGCCTTCTGGATCAGTCTTTGTGTCATACTGCTGCTCAACAACTATGGGGTGTATAAATCCAGTGAAACGGATATCGGGTTTTTCATGGTTGGATGGACGCTTTACACCTTCATTATGTGGATCGCTGCTCTCAGAGTACATGGCGCTATGGCCTTAACGTTCACCACTCTGCTGGCGGGTTTCATCCTGCTCGATTTGGTGTTTTTCGGATACGCCGGCCTCAAACCTCTGGCGGCGTGGGTGCTGATTGTCTGCGCACTGACCGCCTGGTACATGATGGCTCATGTTATTTACAATCAGGTTTACGGCAGGAATATTCTGCCGGTCGGCAAACCATGGGTTAACTGATTTCATCTCCCGTTAAACCCTTTACAGCGAAAATCACAGTGGCGATGGCAACGCAGAAAGTCGGGAATCAATATGTTCGTCGCCTGAAAAGGATACTGGACATAAGCATGGATGCCAGGCTTTCTGCCAAGCCATCAGTATATTATAGACAAACAGATAACTGTTCAGAAAGTGCGCGTTGCAGAGCGCGGTGTGTTTTTCATCCTCGCATGTCTCTTCCCTTCGGGGATACATAGTTTCCTCCGGCAGCGCATACCCACCTGAACATTTATCACCAACCCAAAGGAACGAATCATGACAAACCAGTATGAAGAAAATCACGAAAGATCACTGAAGGACCCGGAAGGTTTCTGGGGCAAAGCTGCGGAAGACTGTTTCTGGTACAAGAAATGGGACAAGGTTCTGGATGACAGCAACAAACCGTTTTATCGCTGGTTTACAGGCGGCGTCACCAATACCTGCTACAATGCCCTTGATTTTCATGTTGAACGAGGTCGGGGTGAGCGAATCGCCATGATTTATGACAGCCCTGTCACCAACACCATTCGCAAGTACACCTACAAAGAACTTCGTGATACTACCGCCAGATTCGCCGGAGTGCTGAAGGATCAAGGCGTTGTCAAGGGCGACCGCGTCATCATTTACATGCCGATGATTCCTGAAGCCGCTATTGCCATGCTGGCCTGCGCGCGTATCGGCGCCATCCACTCAGTGGTTTTCGGCGGATTCGCCGCCAAAGAACTGGCGACCCGCATTAATGACGCCAAGCCCAAAGTCATGGTATCCGCATCCTGCGGCATCGAAGGCAAAAAAGTCATTCCCTACAAACCCCTCCTGGATAAAGCCATTGAATTCTCAGATGCCAAACCGGAAAAATGTATCATTTTCCAGCGTCCCATGGAAACCGCCAGCATGATCGCAGGTCGCGACATCGACTGGAAAACGGCTGAAGCCAAAGCCCAACCGGCGGATTGTGTTCCGTTGGCAGCAACCGATCCCCTGTATATTCTTTACACATCCGGAACGACCGGCCAACCCAAAGGCGTGGTAAGAGATAACGGTGGTCATATGGTCGCGCTGAAATGGAGCATGAAAGCCATCTACGACACCGATGAAAACGACGTATGGTGGGCAGCGTCAGATGTCGGATGGGTGGTGGGACATTCCTATATCGTTTATGCACCACTCCTCAAAGGCTGCACCACTATTCTCTTCGAAGGGAAACCAGTGGGAACGCCAGACGCCGGGGTATTCTGGCGCGTCATTTCCGAACACAAGGTCAAATGTATGTTCACAGCGCCGACCGCATACCGGGCCATCAAGAGAGAAGACCCCAAGGGAGCGCTTATCAAAAACTACGATATCTCTCCCTTCAAGATACTTTTTCTGGCAGGAGAACGTTCAGACCCGGATACCATTCAATGGTCAGAAAATAACCTGAAGGTTCCGGTCATTGATCACTGGTGGCAGACGGAGACCGGCTGGGCCATTGCAGCCAACTGCATGGGGCTCCATCATTTTCCGGTGAAATATGGCTCTCCCACCAAAGCCGTACCTGGCTGGGATGTTCAGGTGCTGGATACCGACTGCAACCCGATGAAACCCGGTGAAATCGGAGCGCTTGTGGTTAAGCTGCCTTTACCGCCAGGAACGCTTCAAACCCTCTGGCAGCGGGACGATCGCTATGTTGAGTCTTATCTCTCGGAATTCCCGGGTTATTACAAAACAGCAGACGCCGGTTTCATCGATGAAGAGGGGTACGTGTATGTCATGGCGCGCACCGACGATATTATTAATGTGGCGGGACACCGTCTTTCCACCGGAGCCATGGAAGAAGTACTGGCCGATCACCCTGACGTGGCGGAGTGCGCAGTCCTTGGTGTGGAAGACAAGCTCAAGGGCCAGGTTCCCGTGGGATTTCTGGTGCTGAATGTTGGCGTCACTCGGCCCAATGAGGAAATCATCGCTGAAGTCGTTCAGGCGGTGCGGGACAGAATTGGGCCGGTAGCCGCCTTCAAAAAGGCGCTGGTTGTCAAGCGGCTTCCCAAAACCCGATCCGGCAAGATTCTCCGTGGCACCATTCAGAAAATTGCGGATAACAAAGAATGGAATATGCCAGCAACAATTGATGATCCAGCTACGCTGAGCGAGATGAAAGAAGCTCTTATGACTATTGGTTATGCGAAAAATCCGTCATAATTTCAAATGAATTAACTCGATGTTCAAGTTTTTTGATAACCTGTTAAAAGTACGCCGTTCATTAAACAGCATTGATTTGATACATCAACAATATTCGATATTTTTAGAATGGTTAATCAATGCAAAAAAACTTGAACATCGAGTGTGAAAAAATCTGATTTCCGGTCTTCATGATCCATTTGTAAAAACCGTTGAGTCCATAAGTCAAAAATGTGAATCAGAAATTGAAGCAGCGCCATTTTGTTGTGAATTGGTTGGTTACTATCCTATTTATCTTGACAGTGGGGTACACTTCATACTATGGCACAGCTTTATCAACTAATTCCAGGAGGGATAACTGGGAGATTACGGTAACTATGGAGGAGTAAAGACATGAAGCGAAATCTAATTATCTGCGTTTTGTTGTGTTTGTTGACATTACCCGTGACTTCGCAGGCAACGGAACAAGATTACTTAACTGCTTACAATTACACCGTACAATTCTATCCGCGCTGGTTTACTTGGGTTCAGAGCAACAACAGCTATGCTCAAAATAATGTGCTAAGTGGCCCGGATGGGATGGGTCCTGATTTTAAGGTCATTAATGCCGTTAACGATGACACGATCTACGCGCGGGCATTACTCGATTTAAGCAGTGAACCACAGATATTAACGATTCCTTCCTATTCCAATGTGTACTCGGTTGCCATACTCGATGTATTTGGGAATATTATCGTGTCTGTCAGCACGCCGACAAAGACAGGCGCCACATATGCGCTGTTTGGGCCTAACTACACAGGTACGCTTCCAGATAATGTTATCCCGGTGCAGCTTCCTTATAATTCGTCCGAGCTGTTTGTTAGAACCGATAAATATTCATCTCAGGGGGTGGATTGGACTCAGGCAGCAAAAGACTTCAGAGCAGCATTGAAATTGCAGAGCCTATCTGGGTATAAACAGGATCCGTCAGGTGGACAGGCGATCATTACCCCTTTGTCCTATTGTGCTATGCCTATAAAAAGAATGGCCGATGAAGCAATCGCTAACTATCCTACAGATTATCTGAACACCTTGCAGCAGGCAATGAATTCAACGACTACCGAGCCGCTCACCGCATCTGATCAAACATTAATTTCTGAGTTCAACAGCAGTTTTAATGCCGCAAAGCAGCAAACAGCAAATTCCAGCGCGTTATCAGATATTATTCGAGGCGTTCAAGCCGCACATACTGCGATTATCGACCATTGGCGGTCGAATACAGGATCGACCAACTGGATTCATTTCAATAATATGGGGCATTGGGGTGAAAATTACCTTGATCGTGCCTCCGCAAACCAATACATACAGTTCGCTAACGATATTCAGGCAGCCTATTATGCGCATGCGTTCGTGGATTCGGATAATATCCCACTCGATGGAAGTAACGCCTACACAATCACCTTTACAAAAGACAATGTTCCTCAATTCAGCCGCTTTGTTTCGGTAACTGCATACACACCAGAGGATATTGAACTGGTTCCGAATTCGTATAACAAATACCTGGTAGCCTCCTATACCCCGGGGTTGACGGCGAATTCAGATGGGTCGATAACATTTTATATCCAAGCGACCCCGCCGACAACAGTTCCAATCGCTAACTGGCTGCCAGTTCCGGCTTCTGGTCCGTTCAATCTGATGCTTCGAATTTATGGCCCGACAAGTGAAAGCGAGCTGGACGGAACTTATACGCTTCCAGCAATTAAG
>DAIEFO010000087.1:4519-8318 GCA_027325475.1 Desulfobacteraceae bacterium
AAAATAGGAGGGGTAAATTGATATTCAACTGGATTTTTCAAGAAATAACCCTTCAACGCAATTTGTTAAGAAACGTAATGTAAGTTAGAATAGTTACAGCTTTTGATATATTAGAACAGTGCTGTAATTCTATGCGTTGACCATCAAATTGCGTTGTAGTGTTAACAATAATCCGGAGACCGTTTTCAGCAACGGCTCTCCGGACACCACTCCTGTACATCCCCGGCCGGTAACGTATCCAATATCTTTATCCTGAAAGCTATAGTTGACAATACATGCCGCTTCCAGTATTTGTTCAAAAATCATATCAACGCCACTTTCTCGTCCTTGTAAAGGTTGCCGCATATGCAGTTATATCGGGAAAATTATATCAATGCCCTGCAAACAGAATTGCTGGAGATGGTAGAAAAATACCTCACCCCCGTAGCACAGCGGTATGGCTACAGTGAAACACCGCTGGAAGCCACGATCAAATGGAGACCACTGGTATTGGTGCTGGGCAATTACTCATCCGGCAAGTCCGCACTGATCAATGAATTTCTCAATAGTGATATCCAGAAAACCGGGCAGGCGCCAACAGACGACTCATTTACCATCCTGACATATGACGGCGCCGCTAATAGCGATGGCTCTATCCGTGTCACCGAAGAACGCGACGGCAAATTTTTGTTAAACGATCCGGAATTTCCCTTCGAATCCATGAAAAAGCATGGGCAGCGTTTTGCCTCTCATTTCCGTCTGAAAAAGGTCAATGCACCGTTTTTGAAGCATCTGGCTATCATTGACACTCCGGGAATGCTGGATAGCATTACTGAACGGGACCGAGGCTATAATTATCAGGATGTCATCGGCGATTTTGCCCATATCGCCGATCTGATTCTGGTACTGTTCGATCCGCATAAAGCCGGTACCATTCGTGAAGTACACACGAGCCTCCGTGACACATTACCCGCCAGAACCTTTGAGGACCGGGTCTTGTTTGTGCTGAACCGCATTGACGAATGCATGTCCCTTAACGATCTGCTCAGGGTGTATGGCACCTTGTGCTGGAATCTGTCGCAGATCACCGGACGCAAAGACATTCCGATGATCCATCTGACCTATTCCCCGCGGGCTTCCCTTCGCTCCGATCCCAACTCAGATGGAGATTTCAGCTACCTTCGCTATCTGGGAAACCAGCGGGAAGAGCTTAGAAACGCTGTACTGGAAGCGCCGCGGCACCGCCTGGATCATTTGGCGGCCTTTGTTGAAACACATTCTGAATGCCTCAGCCACACATTGGAAGCTCTGATCAGTTTTCGCAAAAGATATATGCGCCATCGCATCAAAAATGTTGCAGCAGGCACCATGATCAGCCTTACCGCTGCATGTCTTGTCCTGGGGATACTGGCTGTATCGGGTCTGATGGGAAACCCCGCAGGACTGATGCTGGCGGGAGGCGGGATGACCGTAATATGTTTACTGGCTTGGACTCTAGGAATCTGGAGGATATCGGAAAAGCGCTTCCTGAAAAAACAGTTGCAGGATCTGGACACCTTGACTCCGCTTAAAACGCAGACACGGCAGGATAACTGGGAAATGATTCGATCCGTGGTCAGTGATTTTCTGGAAAAAAACAGCGGACATTATTCCATGGCCGATACCAGGGATGACTACGAAATCGCTTATGCTGTCTTTCAGAAAGGCGCCAAAGAAGTGCGGGAAGCACTCAACGAACTGGCAACGTTACGCCCAGACGAACCAGTAACAGAACCTCCAGGGCCCTTTCTGGCGTCGCTGCATCTCGAAAAAACGGAAGATATCTCATGACGGGATACTGCTGAAAGCAGTAATAGCAACTCTCCTGCCGCCCTCCCCAAAAAACACGTCGTTGATAACAGTTCCAAAAAAAGTATGGCTGATCAGCATTTCCGGGGTAAACTGATCAGCCATGAGTCTCCATAATGAATCCGGATATTAGTCAGGCGGAGGATAAGCACCGTCGGATGCATCCGGAGCAGACGGGTAGGAAGGCGGTGGCGGCGGCGGTACATATGTCGATCTTGCTCTTCCCCGGCTGCCGGGTATCTGGTTTCCTTTCGAGTACATGCACTGCTGATAGGCAATATCGTAACGCCTCTGGACTTCCATACCGGAGGACTGAGCCTGGCCGGAAGATACTGCGGCGCCACCAATCAACCCGCTGACAGCGCCAATACCCGCACCAGCTCCCATGTTGCCGGAAGCTGAACCAATCACAGCGCCTAGCCCAGCACCTAATACTGTTCCAATAGCGGAACCAGCGACAACATTCTGATTGACCGTATCGTTGGCGTTCCACCCAGTCTGTGCTTCCGCCCAGGACCGGCAATCCTGATCATCCGCGCGAAAAGTTGCAAAGGATTTCCCGGCGCCGGGCAGCACCATGACACTGGGGCCCGGCGGAATGGTGGCGCAACCGCCCATCGTACAAGCCGCCACCACCGCCACTAAACATTTTTGCAGTTTGTTCATATAATCACCTCCCTTATCTGTCTGGGGGCGCTGGCTGCGGTAACACTTTCATCCAGCCGCCAGGACATTCCTTGACATATGGATAATACCCTTTGGGGTTTTCACAATAATACCAGTAACCTCTATTCTCAGGCGCTGGCGGTGGCTGTTGAATATACACTGGGGGCTCCTGCACCACCACAGGAGGCGCGGGCGGATAGTACGGCCGGGGCCACGGATCCACAACAATGGCCGGACCTCCCCAGAAAATCCCAGGATGATGCCATGGTCCACCCCATGGCCCTCCCCACGGCCCTCCTCCCCATGGATGATGCCAGTGCGCATATGAATTACCTGCCCAAATTCCGATTACAGCCAATATCATACATAAAACCAGCATGATTTTTTTCATAGTTCCACCTTCTTTCCGACATAGCAATCTTAAACCTTTCGATTCCATAGAACGGGTTCACGACACAATGAATACCTTCCATCAAACATTTTTGACGGTTTCGTAAAAAGCCCGCAGACTGCATTGCGCCGCATCCTTCGTCATTGCGGCGTACCCAAAAGTACGTTTCCTTCCTCAGGCTTTGCACGCCTTGCCTGCGAACTTTTTATAAAGCCGTCTGAAATTCGACTTTTTACAAGAGCATCGTTTTTAGTTAAAATATTTTTCAAGATTATTTAAGCAAAATAAATGCCAAAACCAACAACCTTATCCCAGATGAATGGCAGCCGAATATCCATCATAACGTCAGAACAAGCTGGATAACATCTATCCATGGATGGATAAACGTTAAACAATGAAAGTCAGATATCAGCTGATTGAACAGCACTTTCTCATCAGTATGAAGCATGCTCACGAGAATACGCATCTCTTCACTCCCCGGCATTCGCAGGCGCTGAACCTTCTATTTGGCTGCCATGAGTTTTACTGTGAACGATTTCATTGATCTTGTCGGCCAGTTCATGGCTTAAATCAGCAATGGCAAGACTTTGAGTATGCACAATATCCGTATAAGTCTGGCCAGGACATTGTTCTGTTACATGATAATGAAACACAGCACTGTCCTGCCGCTTAGTATCTTTCAAAGTCCAAACAGCATCCAGACAGACGCTGTCACCCGGCCTTCCGTCAAAGCGATTGATGTTAACGACCACCCTGTAATCCGGCTCCATCAGGGTATCATCCGTAAAAACAGTCACACCTTCGGGCTCCAGCAAGCTGCTCAGATTTTCCGTCATGACTCTCTTGATGTCATCTTTCAGCAGCCCCGCCCATTTATGAAATTCCGAGAAAACCATCTGATGGTTCTCTGCTCTG
>DAIEFO010000088.1 GCA_027325475.1 Desulfobacteraceae bacterium
TCGACCAGACGGTTCGCCTGATCGGCAGGCCGCTGGCCGAAAAGGTCCGGGATCTGACGCTGGCCATTTATCAGAAGGGCGTCGAGCTGGCGGCCCAAAAGGGCATTATCATTGCGGACACCAAATTTGAATTCGGCCTTTTAGGGGATGAACTGGTGTTGATCGACGAAGTGCTGACGCCGGATTCTTCCCGGTTCTGGCCCAAGGATACCTATAAACCCGGCGGCTCTCAAGCCAGCTTCGACAAGCAGTTCGTTCGGGATTATCTCCTTTCTATCGCCTGGAACCAGAAGCCGCCGGCTCCACGTCTTCCGGAACACGTCATCGAAGGCACGCGAAACCGTTATCTGGAAGCACTGCACCTTTTGGCGGGGCCTGCATATGCCATTTGCTGACCATCGCGTATCATTGAAACAGATTCGTCTGGAAGATGAAACATTCCGGATTTCCACGGAAATATCCGGAGATGGGCTGGTGCGTTCTGTCCGCAGGCTGGGTCTGATACATCCGCCGGTTCTGCGGCCTTGCGGCGAAGGTTTTGTGGTTGTCAGCGGTTTCAGAAGGCTTGCCGCGTGCAGCGCTTTGGGGATCACTGACATACCGGTAAGGCTGATGAACTCAGATGCTTCCGATGCGGAATGTATCGAAACAGCGATTGCGGACAATGCCTTTCAGCGGCAATTGAACAGCATCGAGATGTCACGCGCCCTGAAGCTGCTGTCCACCCTCTATCCGGATGTGCGATCGCTGAGCGCCGCGGCTTTGGATATGGGGCTGCCGGACAACCTGGCGATGATCGGCAAGCTTCTTTTGCTTTTCGGTCTGCCGCATGAGATTCAAGGTGGGGTTGTCTCAGAAGTCCTGTCCATGGTGATGGCGCTCGAGTTAGGCCAACTGGATGGTTCCGCGGGGGTTGCTCTGACAGAGCTGTTTGGCTACCTGAAGATAGGCTTGAACAAACAGCGGGAGATACTGACACTGGTTCAGGAAATCGCCCATCGCGACCATCTTTCTGTCGGGGATGTACTGAATATTGCGGATATCCGGAACATCGTGAATCACGAAAAATGGGATCGTTCCCGGAAAACGGTTTTGCTCAGAGAGTATTTAAAACGCCGCCGCTATCCCCGTATTACATCGTTTGAGGCTGATTTTGAAAACCAGCGCCAGTCTCTGAATCTGGATCCGGCGGTGACGCTGGCGCCCCCGCGGGATTTCGAAGGCAAAACATTCAGTTTTCATATTCAGTTCAGCAGCCCTGTCGAATTGCGGCAGCGGCTTTCCCAGGTTCAGGAAATAGCTTCCGGTCCGGTTCTGGAGTCCATTTTGACGGGCTTGTGAATGGTCATTATGAGACTATCGCCACGGAGGCGCCGGTTTCGGACGACTTCGTAAAATGTTCGCAGGCAAGGCGCGCAAATCCGCAAGGAATGCAGCGCAACGCAGCATGTGGACTTTTTACGAAGCCGTCAAAATTGACTTTCTGATAGCTTATCAATAGCTACGCTGCAAGCCTTGAACTCTGCGGTCAGTGTGATCGGATCAAGAGCGGGGTTGGTGAGCCAGTTGGCGCAGGTATCCCGAAAATGAAACGACATCCAGACCATGCCCTGAGGGACTTCCTCCGTAATATTGGCTTTGATGGACACCTCTCCCCGCCGGGATTTCACCCTTATGATTTCTCCCTGCCGAATTCCCCGTGCGTCCGCATCTGCAAAGGAAATATCTGCGGTCTCTTCACTTAAAAGATTGTTGAGCCCCTTACATCGGCCGGTTTGAGTGCGGGTGTGATAATGACCCAGGCGGCGGCCGGTGCTGAGAACGAGCGGATAATCTTTATCGGGAACTTCGGCCGGCGGTGTCCAGTCCACCGGAATGAACCGCCCCAGACCGCAGGAGAATTTTCCTTCCTTATGAAGAATGCAGGTGCCGGGATGCTCTTCATCGGTGCAGGGGAACTGGAGACCATCACCTTCAAGTCGCGAATATTTGATGCCGGTCAATGGCGGTGCAAGCACGGAAATTTCGTTATCCCAGATGTCACGAGCGCTGTCGGACGGCCAGTTATGCCCCATGCGCCTGGCGATCTGCTTGAATATCAACCAGTTGGGTTTGGCTTCTCCCGGAGGTGAACTGGCGGTTCTGACCCGGCTGATCCGGCGCTCGCTGCTGGCAAATGTCCCGTCGTTTTCACTCCAGGCCGCTGCAGGAAGGATCACATCCGCAAATCGGGTCGTTTCAGTTTGAAAAATATCCTGGCATACCAGAAACTCCGCGCTTGCCAGTTCGTGTTCGACTTTTCGAATATCCGGCTCGGTGTTGGCCAGATTTTCGCCAAAAATATAAAGCCCCTTGATAGCGCCGGTGACCAGCCCATCCATCATCTGGGGGATCATCAGGCCGTTTTTGTCGGGCAGATGATCGACATTCCAGGCTTTTTCAAATTTAGCTCTGGCCTGGGGATCCGTTACATTCTGGTATCCGGGAAATACGTTGGGCAGCGCTCCCATGTCGCAGGCGCCCTGAACATTGTTTTGTCCTCGCAGCGGATTCACGCCGCCGCACGCCACGCCCATGTTGCCTAACAGCATCTGCAGATTGGCTGTGGATACCACATTGTTTCTGCCACAGGTGTGTTCGGTGATTCCCAGTGTATAGCAGAGCATGCAGGGCTTGGTTGCAGCCAGTCTGCGGGCGATATCTCGAATCAAATCCGGGCTGACGCCGCAGATTTTTGAGGCCTCTTCGGGCGGACAGGTTTGAACTTTTTCTTTCAGCTCTTTGAAACCTGTGGTACAGGAATTCACGAATTTCTGATCATAGAGGTCTTCTGCAATTAAAACATGCATCAAGCTGTTTAAAAATGCAATGTCGCTTCCCACTTTGATCTGGGCGTGAACCTGGGCAAAATCCGCGAGCCGTTGCTTTCGGGGATCCACCAGAATGAGCTGAGCGCCGTTCATCACCGCATTTTTTAAAAAGGTTGCGGCAACCGGGTGCGCCTCCGTCATGTTGGAGCCGATCACGAGAAACATTTTGGCTTTGGCGAATTCGGCGAACGAGTTGGTCATGGCGCCGGTGCCAAAAGAAGCCGCAAGCCCGGCGACAGTCGGCGCATGACAGGTTCGCGCGCAGTGGTCGATATTGTTGGTGCCGATGACCGCGCGGAAAAGTTTTTGCATGGCATACGAATCTTCATTGATACTTCTGGCGCAACTGATACCGGCAAGCGCATCCGGGCCATGTTTAACGATAATTTCCTGAAATTTTTCCGCTACCAAATCTAATGCTTCATCCCAGGAGGCTTCGCGAAATCGGTTGTTTTCTTTGATCAGAGGGGCCTTCAGCCGATCTTCGGAGTAAATGAAATCATATCCGAACCTGCCCTTGACGCATAAACGGCCCTTGTTGGGTTCGGCGTCTTCGACGCCGGTCACCTGGACAATCTTGCCGTCCTTCACATGCAGCAATTGCTGGCATCCGACACCGCAGTAAGGGCAGGTCGTGCGAACCTGGGTCGTTTCCCACGCCCGCCAGCGAAAAGAGGATTTCTTTTCGAGCATACCGCCCACAGGGCATACCTGTACGCACTCGCCACAGGAGACGCATTTGTCCGGGTTAAAAATCAGCCGGGGGCCGTCTCCCGTATTTTCGATATCAAGGGCGCCGATGTTCTGAATTTCCCTGCAGGCGCTGACACAGCGCAGACATAAAATACAGCGTTCCGGCCAATGTTTGATGAAAGTTGTCTGATATGCGGGAATCAGATTCCGTTTGGGGACATGACAGCCAATGCTTTTAATATCATATTCAAAAGTAAGATCCTGAAGCCTGCATGCGCCCGCTTTGTCGCAGACAGGGCAATCCAGCGGATGATTGGCTAAAATCCGCTTCAATGCTTCCTGGCGCATGTGAAAAAGGCGATCTGACCGGGTTGTAACCGACATGCCATTTTGAACGGGTGTTGTACACGCGGTTACGGGTTCAGCTTGTCCCGCCACTTCGACGATGCACAAGCGGCAAGACCCAATGGGCTTTAATCTTTCATGAAAGCAGAGTGTTGGAATGATGATACCTGCATTTTTCGCCGCCTCAAGAATGGTGATGCCTTTTTGGGAGATGACGTCCTGGTTGTCTATCGTCAGTAAAATTGTATTCATAGTTCTCTGTTCTCCTCACTGTGCCTTTTTCTTAGATTCCAGAATCTGCCCATAAACGCTGATCTCAAGCTCCGGCTTGATGGGGCTGTTCGTCTTCAGCAAGATGACATCATAATAACGGCCGGGAGTTTTTCTCAGATTTTCAGCCGTCAAAATATAGGTTGTTGTATTGTTTTCCTGCTTTTTTTCAAATTTTACCTGAATATCGCTGCTGTTTCTCGCTTTGGCTTCCAGCACGTTGAATGGATATTTGGGATCAGGGGCAATGGTAACAGAGCCGCTGACAGGCTCGCCGGCGTTTCCACGCAAAACCAGTTTATCTGGAGTGATATTTGCGAATTTATCGACATTGCCTGTCATTTCAAGCACTACATCGGGCTGCTTTGCGGCGCTGGTTTCCACCAGAACACTTTTTTTCAGCAAGGTTCCGCCATATCCGGTGGAGTTCACTTTGACGGTAATTTTGCCCTCGCCTCCAACGGGAATCTGTCTCGTATAAAAAACCGCTGTGCAACCGCAGCTTGTTTTGACATTCAGGATGGACAGGATATCGCTTCCCTTGTTTATGACTTTAAAATCATGGACAATTTCTGTACCTTCGACAACGGACGGAAATTTGAACCGAGTTTCCGGCATGAAGAACGGGCCTGGTTCCTGTTTGTCTTCAGCACTGGATATCAGAGGTAGAGCAACAAAACATACCATGAGAATAACACACAGATAACGGTCAACTTTCATCAACAAATCCTCCATTAAGATTATCATCTGATTTTTATTGGAAATATTGCCAACGCAACGAGTGCGTCATAACGAACCCACAGGAATTGGATATTCCTGCGTTCGACATTGCACAGAAGAAACACCTTCGGTCGGTAACGTAACCCACTCAAAAAATATTCTGGGAAAAGACGAAAGAAAGGAAAATGGACAGCGAATCAGAGGCTATCAAGTGACATGATTTTTCGGTCTTTTCCTGTGCCCGCCAGCCTGGGGGCATTCAACGTCTTTCAGGTAAAACCAAAAAATAAACGCATAGGGATGCACCTTGAAAAATTGTTGGAAATTGCAGTTACGACAGTCTCATAGTTTATATTTGAGAATAATTCAAATTCATAAAAATTATAATATACCGTTGAATATAACCGGAGCAGGTGGCTTTGTGAAAAGCTGATATTTGTAACCTGTCAGTTTTAATCAGAAAGAATTCGAATTCCGACAAGATGCTTGTTTTCAATTTCCATGAATGCTAAAAGCAAAGGAAGAATGGAATCAACCCGAAAAGGACATCATTCATGAGAACGAAGGTAAGCTGCTCCATGAAAAGCCCCCTGATTTTGATGGTCGCCCTGCTTTTATTAACATCTTGCAGCAGCCGGTTTTTTTCGTATAAAGGGGCTGTTGTCACTCAGAAAGACCAGATGATACCGCTTCAGGAAACAGAGAACCAGGGCGTTTGGAAAACCAATGAACTTGCGGTGAATTATCACTATTCGAGGATGTCTGAAGCGCTGAAAATTTCCGGAACTGTCAAGCTGCTTGGGGGATTTGCAATAGGTTTCAGCTCGATTCATCAACTTTCTGTTCAGTTGCTGTTTCTGGACAGTCATGGCGTCGTTATCGAAAACGCTGCCCTTTTTTCTGCCGAGTCGGACCGTTCTATGGATATAATGCCCATGAAGTTTGAAAGAACAATCGCCGTTCCTCCTGAAACTCGATATATTTCATTCACTTATGATGGCGTCTTGATTGACGGGAGTACCGATTCGACATCGGTCAATATTGGAAATTCGCCGTCCCGATCGTTACGATGGTGATGAAATCACAACCAGCCAAGAAAGAGGATGCCGCAGATAATGCAGAGGATACAAAAACAGGTTCTGGCAAGCGGGTATGACAAAGGAAACTGAAGCGCTTTTTGGCGTACGATCCAAAATATGGTTTGAGGACAGCTCCGGGGAAGTGATTTTTGGGCTGGGAAGGCTGAAAATGCTGGAAGCCATTCAGCGCCAGGGCTCTATTCAGGCTGCGGCCAAGGAACTGAAAATGAGCTATCGCGCCATATGGGGACGGATCACGGCGACAGAAAGCAGAATCGGAAGACAACTGCTGATCAGAAATATTGGCGGCTCTGCCGGTGGGGGGTCTGAGCTTACTCCATATGCCGTCGAGCTTCTTGAAAAATTCAGAGATATTCATCGGCGTGTGGCCGATGAAGCGGACAGACTGTTTCAAGAAGAAATATTATCGCAGTTAACGCCCGATGAAGAACAGGGCGCGATTGCCGAAGTCCACCACAATTCGCGCCCCTGCCGGCCTATTCGGTAATTCCAGCCTGCTGAAATGTCATGACCCGTGTGAATATGCTGACAGCGCCGTCCATAATGTTCATGGCCAGCGCCGCACCGGTGCCTTCTCCCAGACGCATCCCCAAGTCCAGAATGGGCGTCATTTCCATACTGTTGAGCATGAGACGATGTCCGGGTTCTTCGGAACAATGTCCGGCAAACAGATAATCACGGACCGTCGGGCACAGACGGTGAGCAATCAGCGCACCGGCCGTTGAGATAAGGCCATCCACAACCACCGGCCGCTGATAGTAAGCACCGGCCAGGATACATCCGGCAATTCCGGCAATTTCGAATCCCCCGAGTTTGGCCAGAACATCCAGACCATCCCGTGCATCCGGTTTGTTGATAGCGATACCATCCAGAATGGCCTTAATTTTTCGCTGAATGCCGTCCGTCTTGATGCCGGTTCCAGGGCCAACCATCTTCTCCACATTGATGCCGGTAAGCACTGTCCCGATGGCGGCGGACGGGGTGGTATTGCCGATCCCCATATCACCGGTTCCCAGAATCTGAACGCCGCCTTCAAATAACCGGGCTGCCTGGCGAAAACCGGCCATGATGGCTTTTTCAGCGTCTTCGCGCGTCATGGCGGGGCCTTTGGCCAGATTCTGCGTGCCTCTGGCGATTTTTTCGATTTTCAGACGGTTGCCACCAGGAGTACTGTCCGGATCGATATCGGGAATAATACCCATATCCACCACCCAGACATCCGCACCGACCTGGTGGCATATGGCATTGATGCCCGCGCCGTCTGACAGAAAAACCCGGATCATGGCGCCGGTGATTTCCTGCGGAAACGCGCTGATGCCTTCAGCGACCACACCGTGATCTCCAGCCATGACCAGGACGGCTCTGCGGCCAATGTCCGGTGTCATGGTTTTCTGAATACCGCAGAGCTGTTCCGCGATGGAATGCAGTCTGCCAAGGGCGCGGGGCGGGATACACAACTGGGCGTTATGCTCTGTTGCTTTTTGCACCCATTCCGCACTGATGGGGATGATGCCCCGTATGATATCCGAGATTGTTTGAGGTTGAGGGTTCATAATGAATTGTTTCCTTTCTGACGATAATGAAATACTTGATATGACAACCATGAAAAAGTCCGCATTCAGCACAAGCGCTGATTGGGCTTTTGCAAAGTCGTCAGGTTTTTTTGACGACCAGGCCGACGCCTGCCAGCAGCAGTAAAGCGCCGCCATATCCAACAGCGGTGGTGCTTTCCGTTGAAAGCCAGGAAAGATGACGATGCGCCAGCATCGCAACCACGAGCATCGTGATCAGAGGATTCAGAACGATAACGGCGCCTACCTGATTCGCCGGGATCCGGTGGATGGCTTCTCCCAAAGCGCCGTAGGCAATCAGGGTATTGGCGCCTAAAAACAGCAGTGTCAGATAGTCTGAACGGGTGAGTCCCTGGAATTCATGAAAATCCGTCAGTGGAAAAAACACCAGCGCGGCTACCAGATAAATTAGAAGGTTCGTCTGCTGAGGCGTCCAGAACTGTACCAGAAATTTCTGGCATACTGCAAAAACCGCCCATACGAGAGATGCGAATATAATCCACAGGTTACCTTGCGTGTACTGGCTATGGGAGATCAAGAGGTGATGAAGCTGATCCCAGTAAAACAGGGCAAATCCTGCGGATGCAATGGCAAAACCGGTTTTCTGAAGCGTACTGAGCTGCTCTTTAAAATACATGACGCCGATTACCGCGACAATCAGCGGCGATATCTGTGACAGGATTTGAGTGTTACTGGGAGATGTCAG
>DAIEFO010000089.1 GCA_027325475.1 Desulfobacteraceae bacterium
TACGGTCCACCATAAGGATCACAACCATGACAACAATCCGCCGGATGGCAGCAACTGGGAACTCCTCTGCATCTATTGCCACGAAAATGAACATTCCCGCTATCTGGATGCAGAGTGGTATGGAGGCGCGTCTCAGGATGACGGCAACGGCGCATCGTCTTCCTTTCACAGCCCATTTGCCGGTCTGGATGCGCTGCTGAAACAAAAAGCCAAAGAGTGACGAACCAGAGGGAGGCCCCATATCATGACAGAAATTAAAATACCCGGAGTCGGTGAGTCCGTCCGGGAAGCGGTTCTGGCGCAGTGGCTCAAAAATGACGGCGACCATGTCCACAAAGACGATCCCATCCTGGTCATCGAAACCGACAAGGTTTCTCTGGAGGTGGTTGCGGAAACCGACGGGGTGCTGCATACGCTGGTTCCGGCGGGTAAAGCGCTTCCGATAGGTGCGGTGGCAGGAACGCTGGAGCCGGAACAGGCGTCAGCACCGAGCGCAGCATCCTCTGAAAAAACATCCCCAACAGCTATCGATCCACCCCTGATCCGACCAGAGGAAAGGCCATCGGATATTCATCCAGCCGATGTTCTGGCCGATGTTCCGGCCGATGTTCCGGCATCCCCGCCGCATATACCGGAAAATCCTCCCAACGCATCTGCAACGCCGAACTTTCTCATACCGTCCGTCCGCCGGTTGATCGAAAGAACAGGCGCGGATATCAGTGCTGTCGTGGGTACGGGGCCGGATGGCAGAATCACAAAAGGGGATGTGCTGCTGTATCTTGAAGGCAGACCGGCACCATCGGCGCAGCCCGCCACAACTGTCGAATGTGCAGCAGCGCCCTCCCTCGTGGATGAACCCGTAACGCGAACCCCCATGACGCCCATCCGCCAGCGCATCGCCGAAAGGCTGGTGCAGGCGAAACAGCAAACCGCCATGCTGACGACATTCAATGAAATTGATATGACGCAGGTGATGGCGCTGCGCCAGAGATACAAGGATGCCTTTCAGAAAGTCCACGGGGTTTCGCTGGGATTCATGAGCTTTTTTATTAAAGCCTGTGTTGCCGCGCTGAAAGACTTTCCTGATATTAACGCCAGTATCGATGGACAGAATGTGATCTATCACAATTATTATCATATCGGCGTGGCTGTCGGCAGCCCGCGAGGACTGGTGGTGCCGGTTATCCGTCATGCAGACCGCATGGGCTTTGCCGATATTGAAACAGCCATTGGAAATTTTGTGGAAAAAATACAGGCAGGCAGGCTGACTCTTTCCGATCTGCAAGGGGGAACCTTTACCATCAGTAACGGCGGGGTGTATGGGTCGCTGCTCAGCACCCCTATCTTGAATCCCCCGCAAAGCGCTATTCTGGGAATGCACAAGATCGAGAAACGACCGGTGGTCGTCGATGACGCCATTGTCATCCGCTCCATGATGTATGTGGCGCTGAGCTATGACCATCGTGTTGTGGATGGCCAGGGCGCCGTTTCCTGCCTGAAACGGATCAAGGAATGCATCGAAGCGCCGGAACGGCTCATGATGGAGGTGTAGCCATGACAGAAGAAAAAAAATACGATCTGGTGGTGATCGGCGGCGGGCCTGGCGGCTATACCGCAGCCGTGCGGGCGTCACAACTGGGAATGACCGTGGCCTGTGTGGAAAAGCATTCCCGGCTGGGCGGCGTCTGCCTGAATGTAGGGTGTATTCCCAGCAAGGCGTTGCTGGATTCCAGCGAACTTTATGCCACCGTTTCCCGTCGTCTGGCGGTTCACGGTATTCACGCTGAAGGTATCTCTTTAGACTTGCCCGCGATGATGACCCGCAAGCATCAGGTAGTGGCGGATCTGACCGGACAGGTGCGAAAACTCCTCGAAGCCAGCCGCGTGGAAATTGTCACCGGCGTTGCCGAACTTGCGGATGCACATCATGTCCGCGTTTCCGGCGAAGACGGCTCATCCAGAAGCCTGAATGCCGGATTCATATTGCTGGCGACCGGCAGTGTCCCGACCCCGATGCCGGGTGTCGAATTCGATGGCCGTCGCATCGTCGATTCCACCGGTGCCCTGCAGTTTACGGAAATCCCCAGCAAGTTAGGTCTTATCGGCGGCGGGTTCATCGGTCTGGAGCTTGGATCCGTCTGGCAGCGTCTGGGTTCCGAGGTGACGGTGATTGAAATGCTGCCTCAGATCGCATCGGGTCTTGACGGCCAGATCAGCCGCAGCCTCAAACGCAGTCTTGACAAACAGGGCATGATGTTTCGCCTGAAAACCAGGGTCCATCATGTGGAAACGTCTGGCGATGGCGTGAACGTCACCGTGGCGTCCGGCGCTGCGGAGGAAACCCTGATATTCGACAAAATACTGGTTGCTGTCGGGCGCAAGCCTCAAACCCGCGGGATAGGGCTTGAAGCCGTCGGTGTCGAGCTGGATACCACCGGACATGTCCGGATCAATGCCGGATTTCAGACGAACGTCACATCCATTTATGCGGCAGGCGATATTGTGGCCGGCCCCATGCTGGCTCACAAAGCGTCCGCGGAAGGCATTGCCGCTGTCGAAAACATGGCCGGCATTTCTTCCGAAGTCCACTACGACACGCTGCCCTCCGTCATATATACATCCCCTGAAGTCGCCAGCGCGGGGCTTACCGAAGAGCAGGTGAAGCAGAGAAATATTCCCTGCCGGATCGGAACATTTCCATTTACCGGTAACGGCAGAGCCCGGTGTATGGGAGAAACCGAAGGGCTGGTGAAAATCATCGCTCACGCCAAAACAGACCGCATCATAGGCGTTCATATCATCGGACACGGCGCTTCGGAAATGATTGCAGAAGGCGTTATGGCGATAGAAATGGGCGCCAGTTCCGAAGATATCGCCCGGACGGTTCACAGCCATCCGACATTTTCAGAAGCACTGATGGAAGCGGCGGCTTCCATTCAGAAACAGGCATCGAAACGCTCTTGACGATCTCGACAAAAAGGGAATTCCCGTGACCCATCGCATCGGCGTTTTTATCTGTGAATGCGGGCCCAACGTCCGGGACGCTATAAATATCATGGCGCTGACGGAATTCTGCAAATCCCTGCCCGAAGTAGTGATTGCCCGAAAATCCGGACTGCTGTGTTCCGCGGCAGAGCAGGAACTTCTCCGTCAGGATATCGTTTCCCTGTCGCTGACGCATGTGGTCATCGCCGGCTGCTCTCCCAAAGAACATGAGCCGACGTTTCAGCATGTTCTCGACACCGCGGGGCTGAACCCGTTTTTACTTCAGATCGCCAATATCCGGGAACACTGCGCGTGGGTAACGCCGGACAAGACGCAGGCGACTGAAAAAGCCAAAATACAGATTCAGGCTGCGGTACGGCGCGTACGACTGAACACGCCGTTATCCACCCGCGAAATTTCGTGCAACCCGCATATCCTGGTCATCGGCGCCGGCGTTTCAGGCATGACTGCCGCGATGGCGGCCGCCGATGCGCATCGCAGGGTATATCTGATCGAAAAAGCGCCCTGCATCGGCGGCCGGGTCTCCCGTTTTGAAACCGTGTTTCCCGGCGGCGAATGCGCTACCTGCATGCTGGATCCCCTGATGGACGCCGTATTGCACCACGAATACATTACGCTTTACACCCAGAGCGAACTGGTGGATGTCAAAGGCTTTTACGGCAATTTCACGGTCCGGGTGCGCCGCCACCCCCGCTATGTGTCTCCGGATGCCTGCATCGGCTGCGCCGCGTGCTGCGATGTTTGTCCCGTAACGGTTCCCGACGAATTCAACGAAGGGCTGGATACCCGGAACGCCATCTACATTCCTTATCCCGGCGCCTTGCCCCACATCGCCAGTATTGACGCTCAGCACTGCCTTCATCTCAGCGGCGACGATTGCAGCGCCTGCGGCAACGCCTGCGCATTCGGCGCCATCGATATGGACATGGCCGAACATGTGGAAGAATTCGCAGTGGGCGGCATCATTTTATCCACCGGATGTGATCTTCTGGATATATCTCCCATAGATCGCTATGGATATGGTAACATCCCCAATGTTTATACGGCAATGGAATTTGAGCGCATCGTCAGTTCCACGGGACCGACCGGCGGCAGGCTTCTCCTTAAAAACGGTGAAGCGCCCCGTTATCTGGCATTAATTCACTGCGCGGGCTCCCGGACATCCACAGCCAAACCTTACTGTTCCAGCATTTGCTGCCGGTATCTGCTGAAATTCGCCCGGATGGCGTCAGAAAAACTGCCGGATATTTTTATACTGATCCTGTTTTCAGACTGGTGCCTGCCGGAAAAAAATGCACAGAAACTGCTCGCTTCTGTTTTGGAACTGCCGCATGTACAGTGTCAGCGTCTGGCAACACCCGACAGCCTGGAAATCTTTCAGAAAAACGACGCGATGGGAATCCGCTGGCAGGATATCCATCACAAAGTTCAGCAGGCGCCATGTGACATGGCGGTACTGGCGCCGGCCTTAACGGGAAGTGCAGATGCATTCAGGTTGTCGGATTGCCTGAATGTTCCGGTGGACTCAGACGGCTTTTTCTCTAAAGCGCATCCGATGGTTTCACCCGTATCAACCTCACAGAAAGGAATATGGATGTCAGGCAGCGCCTGCAGCCCCTGTACGGTTCCGGAAGCTGTCGCTCAAGGGCTGGCGGCCGCAGGCATCGCATTATCCGGCCTGTCACCGGAAAGAACCCTTCAGCTTCCGGCCTGTATCTCTGAAGTGGACAGCGCGATGTGTTCCGGATGCGGTATCTGCCTTGGGGTTTGCCCACATCAGGCCATTATATTGCAGGAATCCTGCGCCGTCGTTCAGGACGCCCTGTGCCAGGGATGTGGTTCCTGCGCCGCCGCCTGCCCTTCCAGCGCCATCACCGCCAGACATTTTACAGACGGACAGATTGAGGCGGAAATTTCCGGTTTGCTGGACACATCGGCGGAGATTTCTCCTGACCGACTGACCGTTTTACCACCGGCAGCGTCAATACCTTGCAAATACAGATAAAAGTCTTTATGATAGCCCCGTTTTTGGTCACGAATGCCCGCGACAAAGCATTCTTGTCGGTCAGTCAACAGAAACTCCACATGCGTGCAGCCATAAGAAACTTGGAGTTTTCCCCTGCGGGGAAGTTTGATGCCTCACTGCGTTGATACATCGCAGAAATCAATCATTACAGGAGATACAGCTTTGGAATATGCAGCCACCATTACCGGAACCGGCTCGGCCTTTCCGGAACACCGCGTCACCAACCTCGATATCACCAGCAAACTGGCCGCCTCAGACATTGAAACCAGCGATGCCTGGATCCGGGAACGTACCGGCATTACCGAAAGACGTTTTTCAAAACCAGGAAATCCGGATGAGTACAATTCATCCCTGGGGCTTGCTGCTGCCCAAAAAGCGCTTGAAATGGCCGGTAAAACTCCGGAGGATATCGATCAGATCATTTATTCCACCTGCACCCCGGATACCATTATTCCTTCGACCGCCTGCTGGCTTCAGAACAAACTCGGCGCTACCAGGGCATGGGGAATGGATCTGAATGCTGCGTGTTCGGGTTTTATTTACGGCCTGACCATCGCCGACCAGTTTATCCGAACCGGCCAGGTCAAGACCAGCCTGGTGCTGGGAACTGAAATACTCAGCTCGATTATCAACTGGAAAGACCGCGGGTCCTGCATCCTGTTTGGAGATGGCTCCGGCGCTGCCGTTGTAGAACGCGCGCCAGAGAAATCCCCGCATCGCATTCTTTCCAGTCATCTGCTGTCCGACGGAAGCCTCTGGGAACTGCTGTATATTCCCGCCGGTGGTTCCGCTCAGGCGGCCACTCCGGATATCATGGCGCAGAACCTGAACAAAATTCACATGAACGGCAGAGAAATTTTCAAAATCGCCGTCCGAACCCTCAGCACCTTTGCTATGACTGCGCTGGAAAAAAACGGCATGACTGCTGATATGCTCGACTGGTTTATTCCCCACCAGGCCAATTACCGCATTATCGAGGCTGTCGCCAAACGCCTTCAACTGCCGATGGAAAAAGTGCTGGTCAATGTTGACAGATACGGCAACACATCGTCCGCAACAGTGCCTTCCATGCTGGATGAGGCGGTACGCGACGGACGTGTTCAAAAAGGCCATATTGTGCTTCTGGATGCGTTCGGCGCAGGACTTACCTATGGCTCCATACTGCTGCGCTGGTAGATTTGACGACTTTTTACGAGTTTATTAACGACCATGCTGAGCATCCGGAAAATAGGAATACTGGGCAGGACTTACCGGCATCTCAACCGCTACCGGCAGATACTGGGTATCCTGATCAGCTATGGATTCGGCGAGATCGTCGATCTTCTGAAGATTGATCAGTATCTGGATATCGGTCTTCAGATGGTGTCCAAAAACAGAACCAGCCGGATCGAAAAGCTGTCGCGCGCGGAAAGGGTCCGCATGGCTATCGAAGATCTTGGCCCTACCTACATCAAACTGGGGCAGGTACTGTCCACCCGCCCCGATCTGATCCCCGCCGATTTTGTAATCGAACTTTCCAAACTTCAGGACAATGTACCGGCATTCGATTATCGTGAGGTTGAAAAGATCATTCTGTCTGAATTTGGCGCCACCGTCGATGAATTTGTGGATGGCCTGGAAAAAACCCCGATCGCTTCGGCTTCCATCGCTCAGGTGCATCGGGCGTATTCTAAAGACGGCGAGGTACTGGCCATTAAAATTCAAAGGCCGGACATTCAGCGTATTATCGAAGTCGATCTTGAAATCATGCTCCATCTGGCCACCCTCATGGAGCGGCATATCGAAGAGTTCGCTTTTCACAACCCGGTGAAAATTGTAGAAGAATTCGCCAGAGTCATGGGAAACGAAATTGATTTCACGATCGAAGCCGCCAGCATGGAACGGATCGCCGGCATGTTTCTGGATGACCCCACCGTCTATATCCCCAAAGTTTTTAGGGCCAAGTCGAGCCGCTCTGTGCTGACCATGGAATTTGTTGACGGCATCAAAATTTCCGACGTGAATGCCATTGACGCTGCAGGACTGGATCGAAAGCTGATCACGGTAAGGGGTGCAGATACCTGTCTAAAGCAGATTTTCCACCATGGCTTTTTCCATGCGGATCCACATCCCGGCAATATCTATGTGCTTCCGGGAAATGTTATCTGCCTGCTGGATTTTGGCATGATGGGGCTGGTGAATCGCAAAACCCGCGAGGATTTTGTCGATCTGGTGGACAGCATCGTCCATCAGCAGGAATCCCGTGCGGTTCAGGTGCTGCTGAAAATCACTGAATGGGACAAAGAACCCAATCTGCGGGAATTTGAAAAAGACGTCTCTGAATTTATGGGACAGCACCTGTATAAGCCGTTAAAAGACATCAACATCGGCAAACTCCTCCAGCGCCTTCTGGAACTGGCGGCAACCCACCGCCTGAGAATTCCCCCGGATATCTTTCTCATGCTGAAGGCCATTGGCACCATTGAAGGCATCGCGCTGGCGCTGGATCCGGACTTCGATATGGTGGCCCATGCGACCCCCTATATCCAGAAAGTCAAACTTGCCCGGCTGCACCCGGACCGGCTTGCCGGCGACGTTCTGCAGATGACGTCCATGATGATGGGTTTCATGGGGCAATTCCCTCAGGATATGCTGGAGATCAGCCGCCTCATACGTCAGCAGAAACTGACGCTCCGCATCGAACAGACCGGACTGAACACCCTGATGGCCACACAGGATCAAACCAGCAACCGCATCGCCTTCGCCATCGTTATCGCCGCCCTGATCATCGGCTCTGCGCTCATTGTCATTTCCAAAATCCCGCCGCTGGTGTATGGCATATCCTTTATCGGCTTTATCGGCTTTATCACGGCGGCGCTGATGGGGGTGTGGCTTCTTACGGCCATCATCAGAAAAGGCAAGTTGTAGCTTTGACGGCTTCGTAAAAAGTCCGGATGCTGCGTTGTTTTCTTATTCCACTTCTACGGGGACTGGCCGGTTGATGAATCGACTGATCCTTGCCAGCAGCCTTTTGGGATTTACCGGTTTGGTAAGGTAATCATCCGCCCCCGCATGGATAATTTCAACTTCCGTATCCACCTCGTCCTTCGATGTCAGCATGATGACTGGAATAAACCGGGTAGCCAGTTGCGATTTGAGCTTTTTAATCAGGGCCATGCCATCCATTTCCGGCATCATGTAATCGGTAATGATCAGCACTGGTTTTTCCTGATAAGCGATTTTGA
>DAIEFO010000008.1 GCA_027325475.1 Desulfobacteraceae bacterium
CAGAAAATTCCCCTGACCATTCTTTCCCGATGCCAGCGCCATGATCTGCGTCGGATTGACACGCAGTCCATCATAGATCATCTTTTGGCGCTCTGTGTTCAGGAACATGTGGATATCACGCCGGAAAGTCTTCGAATTGTGGCTCAAGAAGCTGGCGGCAGCATGAGGGACGCCCTCAGTCTTTTAGATCAGGTCATATCGTTTTCAGATGGGAAGATCACGCACGATCTCATCCTGAATCTTCTGGGGGTTATTGACCGACAATATATCTATGACATATCTCAGGCCATACTGACCGGCGATGTCCTGGCCGTACTGGGTCTTCTTGAGACCGGCTACGAAAACGGCGTGGATTTGAAACGACTCTATTTTTCCATGGTGGAGCATTTCCGAAACCTGCTCATGCTCAAATTGGGGGAAAAAGGCCGTTCTCTGGTGGATTTGCCGGATATTGAAATAGATATGCTGCGACAGCAGACAGCCTCTGTTTCCCAGGCGTCCCTGCACCATATATTCGACATGCTTTTCGCGGAAGAAGCCGCCATGCGATATACGGCGATTCCCAGGTTCGCGCTTGAAATCATTTTTTTCAGAATTATCCAGACACGGCCGGCTCTGCCTATCGAAGACCTCATGAACAGGCTGGATACGCTTCGGAGAGAAATCGCCGGCGGAGGACTTCGTCAGATTACCCCTCAGACGGAGCAGGCGTCCGAGCCGCCGCAGGCAATATCTCCGCCTTCTGCCGAAGCGATTTCTCGTGAATTTAAACCCCGTTCGGAGGCCGTTTCAGAATCTCTCTCGGAAAATAACCCCTTGCCGCTGTTGCAGGTGAATACATTGACATCCGATGAGGCGTTGCAGTTGGTGCTGCAACGTATTGTAGAAAAAATATCGGAGACATCCCCGGCGCTGGCGCCCGTGATATCCAAGTCCAGCAGATTGTCTGTTGCGGAAAATGGCGTTCTGGTCATGTATTTTCCGGAAAATGAATTTTATTTGAGCCGGGTCCGTCAGGCCAAGAACGCCGCGCTTCTGAAATCCACCATAGAACAATTTTTTGAAAAGCCCGTTCGATTGCAGATCGAAACGGAAAAAAAAACGGTTCCAGAAAACCAGGTTAAGGTTCGGCAGGCTCAGTATATCCGTCAGGAAGCCCTCAACCATCCTCTGGTGTCAGATGTCATCGAAATATTTGGTGGAACCGTCGTTGAAATAACTATCGCCAAGGAGAAACAGTCGTGATGAAACAAATGGGGAATATGGGAAACATGATGAAACAGGCGCAGAAGCTTCAGTCCAAGATGCTGAAACTTCAGGAGGAGCTTGCGGAGAAAACCGTCGAGGCTTCATCCGGCGGCGGCATGATCAAGGTGGTGGCCAATGGCAAGCAGCAGGTATTGTCCATTCAGATCGAAAAAGAAGTGGTGGATCCGGAAGATGTCGAAATGCTTCAGGATCTGTTGTTGGCCGCTGTCAATGATGCGCTGACCCGGTCCCAGGAAATGGTTTCCGGTGAAATGAGTAAACTTACCGGCGGGTTGAGTATTCCGGGGTTGATGTAGTCTCATGAACCATTACCCGGCATCAATTCGCCAGGCCATCCGGCAGTTCAGCAAGCTGCCGGGCATCGGCGAGAAAACCGCGGAGCGCCTGGCCATGTATATTCTGCGATCTTCCCGCAGCGATGCAGAGCAACTTGCTCGCAGCATTGAAGACCTCAAGGACAGGGTCAGGCTCTGTTCGGTCTGTTTTTCCCTGAGCGAGTCCGACTTGTGCGCCGTATGCAGCGATCCTTCCCGGGACGAGCATCTACTGTGTGGTGGAGGAGTCCGCCGATCTTATGGCCATCGAAAAAACCGGGGCCTTCAAGGGCAAGTATCATATCCTCCATGGGGTTCTTTCTCCCATGGACGGTATCGGCCCGGATGCGCTTCGCATTCGGGAATTGATCGTTCGGGTATCGACAGGCGTCATTCAGGAAGTTATTCTGGCGACTGGAACCCACGTTGAAGGCGAAGCGACAGCGTCATATCTGTCCGGTCTGCTCGAAAAATTTCCGCTGAAAGTTACCCGCATTGCATCCGGTGTACCGATCGGGGGCGATTTGAAATACATCGATCAGGTTACCTTGAAAAGGGCTATGGAAACGCGTCATGTCCTGTAATCATACAACTCCGGAAGACATTTTCATCTGTCAGCAGTGCGGTGAGTGCTGCCAGGGTTTTGGCGGCACCTATGTGTCCGATGCAGATATTCAGGCCATTGCCGATTTTATTCATACGGATGCGGATACATTCGTCCAGAGCTATTGTCAGCCTTCCGGATCCCGATATGTACTGGGGCAGGCAGACACCGGATACTGCTTTTTCTGGGAGAACAAGCGCTGCACCATTCATCCGGTCAAGCCCAGGATGTGCAAAGCCTGGCCGTTTATTCCGAATGTACTGAAAGATCCGGGAAACTGGAGCATCATGGCCGGCTCATGTCCGGGAATCCGTACAGATGTTCCCATCGCGGATGTACTCGACTGTATCCGTCATGAAATCAGCAAACGGACAACAGAAAATTGAAGGCAGCATCACATTCCGCCCTCCATACTTCGGAATCTTACAGGGAACTTCCCTTCGAATATGGCTTACGATACATTTAAAAACATCACTATTCAGCAGCTTGAGTGTCTCATTCATCTGGTGGCGGAAAAAAATTTCAGCCGCGCTGCCAGAAAAATGCTCCTGACTCAGCCGTCTCTAAGCAAGCATATCAAGAATCTCGAGGATGCAACAAGCGTCCGGCTGGTTAATCGTGAGGGTGCTGGCGTTTCTTTGACGCCGGAAGGAAAGCTCCTGTATGACTTCGCCCGTAAAGTGCTTTTTCTCAGGGAAGATGTCAAGGAACGCATGCTCCGGCTTCAGGACACATGTGCGGGCATCATTCAGATCAGTGCCAGCACGTTGCCCGCAGCCTATATCCTCCCGCAGGTTCTTCATCTGTTCCGGAAGCAGTATCCGGAAATCCAGACCTATGTTCGATCGGCCAACAGCGATGATGTGATCGAAATGGTTCTGGAGCAGCAGAGCGAAATCGGTTTTGTCGGAAAAATGCCGCAGAATAAAAGACTGCACAGCGAATCCCTCTGGCGGGACAGGCTGATACTGGTCGTTCCTCCAGAACATCCGTGGGCGGATGTTCCGAGCATTTCCATGAAAGAGTTGCTGAAAGCCCCTTTTGTGCTGAGAGAACGGGGCTCCGCCACCCGGGAAATCATGGGCAACTATCTGACCGAACACGAAGATATCAGCCTGAATCAGCTCCATATCATTGCCGAGATGGGGGGGGCTGAAGCCGTCAAGGAAGCGGTCATCGCCGGGATGGGAGTTTCAGTACTTTCCGTTCATACCGTAAAACGGGAACTTCGGCAGGGAATATTAAAGGAAATTCAGGTTCAGGGCTGGAAAATCGAACGCAATGTCTATATGATCTTCCGCCATTCGTTGGGAAGTCTGAAACGTCATCAGCTTTTTCTGGATTTTGTTCGAAGCAGCGATCTGGCGCTGACAATGGTTTCCGATATGAAATCCTCTGCCGTTACCTCGTAAAGGCGCCGGCAGAGGGAGGCATGGTTCACTATATGACGCGGACTTTATAGACCTCATTGGAATCTGGGTCAATGACGTGAACGGCGCAGGCAATACAAGGATCGAATGAATGCACGGTCCTTAAAACTTCGATGGGGCGTTTAGGATCGGCAATCGGAGTTCCGATCAGCGCTTCTTCCACAGGACCGCGCTGACCTTTTTCATCTCTGGGGCCAAAATTCCAGGTGGATGGTACCACATACTGATAATTCTTGATCTTCTTGTTTTCAATCTCCACCCAATGACCGAGAGAACCTCGGGGGACATCGTTCAGGCCAACACCCATCCCTTTGTCCGGCATTTCCCATTTCTGGTAGGTTTTGGTATCGCCGCCTTTGATATTCTCGACCAGCTCGGTGATCCAGCCTTCCATGGCATCGCCGATGGCGACGGTTTCGAGCCCTCTGGCAGCCGTTCTACCCAATGTCGAGAACAATGCCGTTGCAGGAATATCAAGTTTTTTCAAAGTATTGTCCACCAATGGTTTAACGACGGCATTCCCCTTGGCATACGCTACCAGTACCCTGGCCAGAGGTCCGACTTCACAGGAGGCTTCTTCGTAGCGGGGCGCCTTGATCCATGAATATTTACCGCCGGGCTTATATTCACCGTTTTGGGGTTTGGTTTCGCCCTTATACGGATGCAGCGCCTTGCTGCCTTCATACCATGCTCTTGCCACATGTTCCGTGACTTTTTCCTGCTCGGCCATACCCACCTTCGTCAGATCGCGTTTTTTGATGACGCCTCTGGGCATAAACAGGCTTTCGGGTTCTTTTTCGGAGCCCGGAAATTCTCCCCATGCCATGAAGTTGGTTGTGCCGCCGATACCGCCCCAGTCTTTGTAAAAAGACGCTACGGCCAGCAAATCCGGAATATAGACGTTTTTAATAAATTCCTGGGTTTCCTTCCAGAGATACAAGAATTCGGCGATGCGCTCGGGCGACAGATCCTGCACGCAGGTGACGCCGCCGACCACCAGGGACTGCGGATGCGGGTTTTTCCCGCCGAATATGGCGTGAAGTCTGGCGGTTCTGGCCTGAAGTCTCAAGGCTTCGATATAATGAGCTGCGGCCATAAGGTTGGCTTCCGGAGGCAATTTGTAGGCAGGATGTCCCCAGTAGGCGTTGCTGAAGGGGCCGAGTTGCCCGCTGTCCACAAAAGCTTGCAGCCGCTGCTGAACGCTCTTGAAATATACGGTGCCGCCTTTGGGATCACTGCTGAGATTGTCAGCCAGGATGGCCGTTTTGGCGGGATCGGCTTTTAAAGCGCTGACGATATCCACCCAGTCGAGCGCATGAAGATGATAAAAATGGATTAAATGGTCATGCTGAAACTGTGCGCCATTTAAAAGATTCCGGACAATGCGCGCATTTTTGGGAATGGTGACCTTGACCGCATCTTCGACCGCCCTGACCGATGACAGAGCGTGTACATAAGTGCAAACGCCGCAGGATCTCTGAACGAAATGATGTGCATCCCGTGGATCCCGCCCCTGAAGAATGATTTCAATGCCTCTGAACATCTGGCCTGAACACCAGGCGTCTTTAACCTTTCCGTCCTCGATTTCCACTTCAATCCGGAGGTGGCCCTCAAGTCTGGTGATTGGATCTATGATGATTTTATTGCCCATATACGATATCTCCTCGTTTCTGCAGATAATGACAAATGAACCGGTTGCCGGAATAACGTCGGGATTTAACCGGAATTATGAAATATGGCTACAAACAGCTCAAGATGATTGATAAAATGGCGTCATCTTGTCCCAGAAGTCGGGTTCACTGCAGCCCAGACAGGGATGCCCGGCCTGAACCGGCCAGCTTGTGCCGTCATTATATTTTGCAATCGGGCAGTTATTATAGGTATCCGGACCTTTGCACCCCATCTTGTATAGACAGTATCCCAGTTGCGCTTCCTGAGAACCGAATTCAAGTACGAATTCATTATTTTCGAAATGCGAACGCCGGGGGCATTGGTCATGAACGGTTTGCCC
Organism: Desulfobacteraceae bacterium; assembly: GCA_027325475.1. GTDB lineage: Bacteria > Desulfobacterota > Desulfobacteria > Desulfobacterales > Desulfatirhabdiaceae > RAAP-1. The sequence goes on from DAIEFO010000008.1 coordinate 5,629, forward strand.
GTATGCGAATTTGGGTCTGCCCTTCTGATCGAGATCAGGAAGTTTGCCCAGAAGGAGATAGTTGACAATGGTTCCGACAAAATTTACCGGATTGGGCGGACATCCGGGGATATTGAGCGTTTTGATTCCGATAGCTTCCCCCACCCCTTTATATCCGCCGGGATTGGGTTTTGCTGCAGGAATTCCGCCGAAAGACGCGCAGGTGCCGATGGCGATAACGGCCGCTGCTTTGGGACAGACTTCCTTGGCAATCTGCAAAAACGTTTTCCCTCCAACCATGCCATAGGCGCCGTCAAAATTGGTGGCGACCGAGCCTTCAACTACGCAGATGTATTTCCCTTCATATTTTTTCATTGCGTTATGAAGCTGTTCTTCCGCCTGGTCGCCGGCTGCGGCCATGATGGTTTCATGGTATTCGACGGACAGCAGTTCCAGAACCAGATCGTCCACATAGGGATATTGGGATCGCAGAAATGCTTCAGAGCACCCTGTGCATTCGCCGAAGTGAAGCCATATCACCGGCGGCCGCTGTTTGGGAGCTGCAAATACTTCCGCAACTTTGGGAACAAACGAAGATGAAAGCCCCATGGTTGCGGTCAGGAAGGTACAGTACTTCATGAAATCTCTTCGTGAGACCCCTTTTTGCTCCAACTTGTCGAAAAACGCTTTCTCATTTTCCATTAGCACCTCCAGATGCAGTTGTGTTGATAAATCCAGCCAGACCCCTCTCAGGGCATCAAACCACCGGATGCCTTGTTAAAAAACAACTCTAAACGCCATTTTTCTCTATCACGAAAAAATCAATAATACAAACGCAAAAAAAAACGCAACATCACTTTTTAAGGTTCCTTCAATTTATTTTTTTTCGGTTTCAGGAGAACCATTATTCATGTTGATAACAATTTCATTTTTCCCTATCAGCCCGAGTTCCTGCCGGGCGATGGATTCAATATAAGCGGGATCATGCTTCAGTCGTTCGATTTCATGATACATATCTAGATTTTTACGTTTCAGTTCAGCATTTGCGGTAAGCAGGGTCTGCCGTTCATTTTTCATAATCTGCAAATCAGAAATCCCCTTGTCTCCGATAAAAATCAAAAAGAAGACAAAGACAATCACCATAACACCGCATACCAATGCCAAATGCTGACCTGGAGAGGGCTTGTCAAAAGATTGCATACAGATTTTCCTTGTCACAAACGGGATACTCACAGGCTTTCAGAAAATTCATTTCGCAAGGCAGCAGGGCGGAGACACTACTGTTGTAGTATATCTCCGACCGATAACGCATCGAAATTATTTTTCTGAAAGTCTATAGCGGGAAGTTTTTGACTTTTATAGCAGATTATCATAACAGTTGACCACATCAATTTTGACGACTTCGTAAAAAGCCCGCATGCTGCGTTTCGCTGCGCTCTTCGTCGTTGCGGTGTACCCAAAAGTACGCTTCACTCCTCAGAATTTGCGCGCCTTGCCTGCGAACTTTTTGCAAAGCCGTCCGAAATCCGGCTTTTTACAAGAGCATCAATTTTAAACTATTTTCTGTCCAGGATGTCATGAACTGTATTGACGCCATCGAAGGCTGTTTCAAGTGTACCATCAACCGGATTCATCAGTTTTACGAGAATGAAAACCGGGATGATTCCGTCTATATCCGCTATGTGAAATCCATGCTTGACGGGCTTGATGATTTCATCCAGAGCAATAAAGAGCTCCAGTTGATTGACGCAAACACGTTACGCAAGGTGATTTATGACTATGCCAGAGAAAAATGGCTGACAAGCGTCCATGAAGGCGTTCGCCGGGAGGTTCTGCCTGAAGACGCTCCTTTTGATGAAGAATCGGAAGCATATTACCGCTACTATTTCGAGTATATTTATCACAATGGCATGTATCCGCGCTGAGGTGTCAGGCAGGTTTAAAACGCTGCAAGCGTCTGGGCCAGTGACTTGCCGGCGCCAAGCGCTTCCTCCAGATATTCGGGGTGCTTCAAAACATCTCCTTCAAAATCGAGCCCTCGATACAACAGAGCGCGCCAGAGTTCGGCATCCAGAACATCCAGAAAAAATTTTGCCGTCAGCAGCGGGCCGTCGAACAATTTTTTCCCGGTCGTTGCGCCAACAGAAATAAACAATCCCTTTCGCGCGCCGGTCTTTTCGCCAAACGGAACCCGGTCAATCCAGTATTTCTTAACCCACAGGGACTGGCATCTGTCCATGAATATCTTCATATGAGCGCTGACAGTGTAGAAAAATATGGGTGACGCCAGCATCACACCGTCACAATCCATCAAAAGTTTCTCTATTTTCTGAAAATCATCCTGAATCACACAGTGTCCTGTTGTCTTGCATCCGTAGATTTCCAGACATGGAGATATGTTGAGATCCCGCAGAAAAATTTCATCCACATGGGCGCTGGCCTCTTTGGCGCCTTTTACCGCGTGCCTCAGTAACGTGGATGTATTTCCATTGATTCTGGGGCTTCCATAAACCGCAACCAGTTTTACCTTGCCATTTTCCATCCAAATATGCCTTCCTGCTAAAAATCTGTTGAAAAATTAACAAAATTTGTTGATATGGTGCCCATATCATGTATATGAAAGGGAATCAATTCATCTCGATTTTTCGTATTGGTAATGCTTCCAGCGTATCTATTCCAAATCTTTTATTCGAGAGTCATTTTCAAGACTTGTCTTTGATGCAGGGCATATGATTTGCTTGTTCAGATATGGGCTTGATGCCGTTGATTGACGAGGAAAGCAAATGCTGATGTTGTTCCTGATATGGAGGGTATGCGGGGTTCAGCGCAAACGGATTAGAACGCTGATGGTTTTCAATCTCAAAACGAAAAACATGCTTTTGTATTTCAGGGATCACGGATTTTCTGCCATGTTACATCGGAGCTATGGAGCCTATGTTCAAAACAACGGGGTTCACTCTGCTGGAATTGGTGATGGTGATGGCAATCACGGCGATAATCTCGGCTGTCTCCATTCCTGCCTTGTATTCATATGCGGCGACAAACCGCCTGCAAAGTGCGACGCATGATCTTTATTCCAACTTACAGGCAATTCGCATGAAGGCTGTCCGGGCGAATAACCGATGGGCAATTCTTTTCAAATCTTCCGGGTATCATGTCGTCAATTGCGGACCGGATAATACATGTTCAGCTACAGCGACAGGCGATGATGCCATCGTCAAAACCGTGAATTTGTCTCAGGAATACCCGGGGGTAACATTCCTCCGGGATTATACGGGGAAGTTGCTGGTATTTAATTCGGAAGGTACCAGCAATGCGGATACGATCACGTTTACCAATGCCAAAAACGACACGCCGAAGTCTGTTGTGGTATCGTCCACGGGCAGAATCAGAATCAAGTGACAAAGCGTGTTTGCCAAAAGAGATGGCTTCGTAAAAAGAATTTCCCGCAAACAAACGGCCAAACCACGGGCAATCCATCACCCCCTGTAGAGGTAACAGAAATGGCGAATATCCACAATCCCCACGACCGGCTGTTCAAGGAAATCTGGAGCCAGAAGGAAAGCGCGGCAAGTTTTCTTCAGAATTATCTGCCGGAAAATCTGCTATCCCATGTTGATTTGGGTACACTGGAGATATGTAAGGACTCTTTTGTTCAGAAAGATTTGACAGAATATTTTTCAGATATTCTCTACAGCGTGTCTTTGGGAAATCAAGAAGGATACATCTACCTTCTGTTTGAACATAAAAGCTACTGCGATGACCTTGTGGCGTTTCAACTCTTCGGCTATATGCAGAATATATGGACACTGCATTTCAAGCAGAAGGGAGAGCAGGGTGAGAAAGGGCTTCCACTTCCGGTTATTGTGCCGATGGTGATATATCATGGAGCGGAAAGCTGGCGCATGGGAAATACTTTTGCACAGATGTTTCAGTGCGAAGATACGTTTCAAGAATATGTGCCGAATTTTCGGTACATCCTTTATGATCTGTCCCAATATTCAGATGAGGAAATAAAGGGAGAAATCGTTCTTCGGATTACGCTGTTGCTTTTCAAGTATGTACAGCAAAAGGATTATGATGCAAGGCTCTTGAGGATATTGCGGCTGCTTCGAGAGCTGGTTGGCAAAAAAACCGGTATGGAATATATAGAGACCATACTTCGATATGTGTTTGCTACTGTAAACATGACGGTAAATGAATTGAAAGAAATTGTCGAAGAGACATTGTCCGTGGAACAGGGAGGTATCGTTATGACACTGGCGGAACGATGTGTACAGCAGGGAATCCAAAAAGGCGTTGAGCGCAGCATTCGGAAACTTCTATTTAAAGGAATGACGCCCAACAATGTGGCGGCGTTATTGGATATTGATCTTCAAACAGTGCTTACTGTTATGAAGTCACCAAATCCTGATGAATCTGAAATCAAGAATGGGCTTGCACAAAAGACAAACGGTCACGAATAACGAATAACGAATAATCCATCATCCCGTTATCCGCCGGTAAATCTGCTATCTCATAATGAATTGAAAGAAATTGTCCAAGAGACATTGTCTGTGGAACAGGGAGGTATCATTATGACACTGGCGGAACGATGAAATTGAGCTTGTTGCGAAGCCGTCAACTTTAGATTCTGCCTTCAGCACCAGGGGAATATAACCTATGCAAAAAAATAAGGGATTTACGCTGCTGGAAATGATGACGGTGATTGCCATCGTGGCGATTGTGTCCGCCATCGCCATTCCCAATTTAATTTCTTATGCCACAACATATCGCCTTCGGAGCGCGGCTCGAGATGTTTATTCCAACCTGCAGGAAGCTCGAACAAAAGCCGTGCAGCAAAATACGCGATGGGCGGTTAATTTTTCTGCAGCGGGTTATCAGGTGATAAACTGCGGACCGGACAATGATTGCTCTTCCGCAACAGCAAGTGATGACATTACTGTCAAAACCATCGTTGTGGGTCAGGACTATCCAGGTATTACCATGGTTCAGACTTTTTCAGGCAATCAGGTAGCCTTTACCTCTGAAGGTACCTGTGATGCCTCTGCTGCCGGAAATATCACTTTTACCAACGCCAAGGGCAAGACGGCAACTGTAACCGTATCGGCCTCAGGCGCAATCACGTCTTCATGACAGAGGGTATCATGACTGAAATCAAACCTGTTCTGAATGAAAATGGCTTCACCCTGATTGAAACCATGCTGGCGATCGCCATTATGGCCATCGGACTGCTGGCGCTGGCGTCGCTTCAGGTAACGGCTATCGGCGGCAATGCCCAGAGTAAGAAGCGGACGCTGGCACTATCGCTGGCGGAAGATAAAATTGAAACATACAGGCATACGGCTTATGCCAGCATCCCCGCAGGACAGGAAGTGGAAACCGGCCTCGAAACACTGTACACCCGTAACACCAATGTAGAAAACGATACTCCTGTCACAGGCGTCAAAACGGTCACCGTTACCGTTTTCTGGCATAACATGAATGATAAGCTCAAACAGGTACAACTTGCTACTATTATAGCTAATTATGGGAATGGGAGCTGATTCATGCCTAAAATATACAATCATTGTTCAGTCTCTGAATTCGGGTTCACACTTATAGAACTTCTGATCGCTCTTGCCATTTCCAGCATTTTCCTGGCAGGCGTAATACAGATTTTCTCAACCAGCAGCACCTCCTATTCGCTTCAGGAAGACATGGCGGCCATGCAGCAGAATATACGGGTGGGCAAAATGTTTATTGAGAGGGATGTACGCATGGCGGGGTGCGAGATGAGTGATAAGCTGAATTACTCTGGAATAGCGAATAATGCTATTTATCCCATTGATTTTACGGATGGTGGAGCAACAGGATCTGATACCTTGACGATCAAATATGTTGATTTGAATAACATGTCTTGTGCAGGAAATGCTCCTCCACCATTGACTCTTACAAGTGAGATGCCTCAAAGTTCCGCAGTAGCCATCGTCAACCAGAATCTAACAATATCGCCATATACAAAATGGTACGATGGCTTTAATTGTCCCGGTAACCCAAGCTGTGATCCAACAACTGGCTTTTGCACCGCTCAAGGAGGACAATATGGATATAAAGTGATTATTACTTCTCCAGATGGAACAATGTCGGATGTATTGAATATCACCAGTGTTATACCCAATTCGAATAAGCTGCAAAACAATGCGTCTCAACTGTTTGGTGGCACTGGTAACAAGATATTGAATTCGTATCCTGCCGGAAGTACCATCAGCTTCTTTAATGAAAACTCTCTCACCATTGTCACATACAGCTACAACGCTGCTGATGGAACACTTCATCGCACTTCTTGTTCTACTACCTCTACATTGAATACTACATGTTCGCCCGTGAATAATTCCACGACAACAATTGCAGAAAACATCGAAGACCTCCAGTTCGCCTTTGGTCTGGATACCACAGGAAGCGGTTCTGTGGATACCTGGGTAAACAGCGCCGATCTGACGACGACACAGCAGCCCCAGGTGCGTCTGGTGCGGATCAATATCCTGGGCAGAACCGCCCATCAGCATCCAGGACAGACGAGTACCCGACCAGCTATCGAAAACCATACGGCGGCAACCGTTGCAGATCATTATTCCCGGCAATTGCTGACCACAACGGTTGAGGTCCGCAACATGAGGTAGATGGTTTTCGTACAGAAACTCAGACCAATTCCGATGTCATTGACTTCCGGCGGCCCATGCGTGGCGCCGGAATGTGAGCCTTCCTGTTGCATCAAATCCAGCTCTCTTCCCTGTAATTTGGATGGTAATCATGAAACGTTTTTTCAATACCGCAGGGCCGGTAAAATGTGAGAAACATTATTGTCTTCCGCCATTGGAACGGTTTGATCTTGCAGAACTTCTTTCTCTGGTGGATCAGGAAAAATATTTTGTGCTGCATGCGCCCCGGCAAACCGGAAAAACTTCCTGTCTGCTGGCGCTGATGAAATATCTGAACCAACAGGGGAAGTTCAAAAGTCTTTATTTCAACGTTGAAATGGCCCAATCCGCGCGGGAGAATGTTGAAGACGGCATTCGCAGCATTATGGGAGAGCTTGCCCAGAGGGCCGAAGATCATATTCAGGATACGTTCTGCAATTTTTCCAGGAGCATTCCGAACACTGGATTGAGCGGTTTGACTACAAGGAAGCCGGTCCGCAGCTCCTGCTTCAGGCGTTTTTGCAGCGCATTGTCAATGGCGGCGGCCGGATCGAGCGGGAATACGGCTTGGGGCGGATGCGGACGGATTTGCTGGTGATATGGCCGAAGGAAAAGGGCTCAGCGGTCGGTGAACGAATGTCTGCCAGCAGCGGTCCTCCGCCCTCCGTCGCCTGCCCCCTGAAAAACCAGAGGGTGATGATCGAACTGAAGATTTTGTATAAAAGCCTTGAAAAGACGATAGATGCCGGGTTAAAGCAAACATGGGAATATATGGACAGGCGCCGGGCGGATGAAGGTCATTTGGTGATCTTTGATCGCAGCCCCGACAAAACCTGGGAGGAAAAGCTGTTTGTCATCGCAAAAGCGTTTCAGAGAAAACAGGTTGCCGTGTGGGGAATGTGAAATGAAATCGAGATCATGAAATGTTTTTCTCAACTTGTGCCTTAAAAGTATAAAAATAGCAAATTGCCTGAGAAGGGGAAAGATGATGTCTGACATGGAGACGCATATGGAACAAATTCGAAGAGCTTGCCGGGAAATATTGGCGGTTCGACCTGTTTATGCTGAAATTATGAGCTTTTATGAACCTGTATTTTTAGCGCAGGAAGAAGCGCTGCCACATACCAATATTTCATTATGGCGCATTCCGGACGATATTCTGGATAAAAAACGCAAAGCTCCATCTTTGACGATGGTTGGAGGGTTTTACATCGATCAGAAATCTTCGTCACAGCTTCTTGAAAATATTTGTAATATTGCTATCGCATCAGGGCTTTCCGTGCTGAAGGACGGCGCCCGGAAGATTCTCGAATGCACCAGCGCTGGACGGTTACAAACGGAAGACTTGTTCGATGCCGTACTGGGTAAAATCGAAAACGCCGATCTTTGCGGAATATCAGAAGATATGATCATGACATTCGGTTACAACAGCATCCGTCCATCGGTGCTTCTGAACGCCCGTCAGCTCTCTGCTTATTTGGATAACGGCGAACCCTCAAAAACCGGTTGTTGCCCGATTTGTGGTACGCCTCCCGGACTTTCAATGCTCAAAAACAAAGGCGAGCGCTGGTATGTGTGCAGTTTTTGCTGGCATGAGTGGCGGGCGCCCAAAATTTATTGCCCGTTTTGCGGCACAACTGACAGTAAATACCTGCATTATTTTTTGAGCGACGCGGAACCCGAATACCGGATTGATGGCTGCGACCGCTGCCGCCAGTACATCAAGACGATCGATCTGGATAAAACCACCCGGGCCATTGTTCCGGCAGTAGAAGCCATTGCCACCCTGCATCTGGATCAGAAAGCCATGGAGGCTGCGTCATAAAAGACCTCGTTTTGTCACCTGCCGTCACGACAGACCTGCAATGCTACGCCTGCGAAGGGAATCGGTCTCGAAGGCCTCGCTCCACGGTCACTACAAAATCCTGTACATTGGTCAAAATGGCGCGAGCGGTCAGCGACCCTCGATCCGCTAATTTGCTGGCCGCAAATTCCGACATATCCACCGAATAAAAATAAACCGGACGGATGACACCGTCTTTTACACAATAGGAAGGTGTCATATTGCCGACAGCGATAGTGTGAAGCTGGGTGGCCATGGCAATTACGGTGGTGGCCTTCCGGGTCAGGCGTCGCATTGCATCCTGCGCATCATAGACATTACCGATAACTTCAGGAAGCGGGCCGTCGTCGCGGATAGATCCCGCCAGAACAAACGGGATGTTGTTCCGAATGATGGCGTGCATGACGCCGTTCTTAACAATACCGTTCTGGATGGCATTCCGGATGGAACCAGCGGCCCGTATCCGATTGATGGCGTCCAGATGCTTGTAATGCCCCATGGCGAGCGTTTTCTTGGAATAGATTTCCTGCCCGAGCGCCGTACCGGATATGGCGCCTTCGACATCGTGAGTGGCCAGCGCATTTCCTGCCAGAAGTGCATGAACATAGCCCTGTTCGACCAGGGAAACAAAGGCGCTGCGGGCGTCCCGGTCAAACACGACAGCCGGCCCCAGCACCCATATGATAAAACCATGTGATTTTTCATGGCGCATCAACTGGTATAGTTCATCATAATCAATGGAAAAAGACGTTTCACGTGTCAGATGAGATCGGAAAGCGAATTTTTCCGTCACATATGCCGGAAAATCAAACGCATGGGCATGGACCAGAATGCCATCTTCACCATTTTCATGCCGACCGCAGGCCACCGGTTCTCCGGCCAGCAAATGGCGTATTCCCACCACTAAAAGCCGGCCATCGGGTTCCTGCCGGACGACGCAATCCATACGGGATTCCCGAAGCAGTATCCAGTTACCAGGGGTGATGTGAAAATATTCTGGATAGATAGAAGTGGTATGGTAATTGGCTGGCGCCACCCCATCGGCCGGCGCTGGCAGAAAAGTGGTACAGGGCGCCTTCCGGAACTCCGGAAGGCTGAAATCCGGTGTATGGTACATGGGAATCTGAAAGTCCATAAGCCTGCCTCCTGTATTCCACACGGACTTTTTACGAGTTCATCAATTTTGCTTGACACTATCTTCAAATCAAATTAAAGTCAAAACCTTTATAGAATCGTGAATTTTACAGACTTCAATGCAGGATTTTCTGAAGGAAGCTGCCGTCAGAAACCCTGCTTTGGGAGTCTATATTGTGTGATAATGCCGTAAAACCAACAATTATCGAAAGGAGAAGTTACATGTCCGAATTACTCCCCCCTCATGGCGGAAAAGGCTTGACCTGCTGTTTGCTGGAAGGCGCCGAATTGGCTGCTGAACTTAAAAAAGCACAGGGGCTTAAGAAAATTGATGTCAGCCCCCGTGAAAAAGGTGATCTGATCATGATGGGTATTGGCGGTTTCAGCCCATTGACCGGTTTTATGACCAAGGCGGACTGGAAAGGCGTTTGCGAAAATTTTCTGTTGGCGGACGGTACGTTCTGGCCTATTCCGGTAACGCTTTCAGCGTCCAAGTCTGAAGCCGCAGCTATTGCCGTTGGTGAAGAGATTGCACTTTTCGATCCGGAACGCAATGAATTCATGGCCACCATGAAGGTTACGGAAAAATACGAAATGACCGACGCCGACAAAAAGTTCGAGTGCGAAAAAGTCTATATGGGCGAAGGCACCAAGACACCTGAAGAATTCTGGAAAATCGCCAAAGACGATCATCCGGGCGTTCAGATGGTCATGCAGCAGAAAGAAGTTAACCTCGCAGGCCCCGTAAAAGTACTCAGCGAAGCCGAATATCCTACCAAATACGCTGGCGTTTATATGAGACCGGCCGAATCCCGCAAGATATTCGCCGAAAGAGGCTGGAGCGAAGTTGCAGCCCTTCAACTCCGCAACCCCATGCACCGTTCCCACGAATATCTGTGCAAAATCGCCGTGGAAGTCTGTGATGGCGTCTTCATTCATTCTCTGGTCGGCAATCTGAAACCCGGTGATATTCCTGCCGAAGTTCGCGTTAAATGTATTGACGTTCTGGTCAAAAATTATTTTGTGGAAGACAAAGTACTTCAGGGCGGATATCCGCTGGATATGCGTTATGCCGGTCCGCGTGAAGCCCTGCTGCACGCCACCTTCCGTCAGAACTATGGGTGTTCACGTATGATCATTGGTCGCGATCACGCTGGCGTTGGCGATTTCTATGGCATGTTCGAAGCCCAGACCATCTTTGACAAAATTCCCAAACCTGCCGGCGGCAAAGGTCTGCTTTGCACACCGCTTAAAATTGACTGGACGTTCTATTGCCACAAATGCGATGGTATGGCTTCTCTCAGAACCTGCCCCCATAGCAAAGCGGATCGCGTACTTCTGAGTGGTACCGCACTGCGTAAGGGTCTGTCTGAAGGCACCCCGATTCCGGATCATTTTGGCCGTGAAGAAGTTCTGGTAGTTTTGCGTGAATACTATGCAGGTCTTACCGAGAAAGTGGAAATCAAGCTGCATACCGCTGCAACCGGTAAATAAAAAGTTTATACAGTAAATCGGATGAAAAAAGGAGATGTCGGCGTTTGCCGCATCTCCTTTTTGTGTCATGTGCTCATTGTGATAGCAATGGCGCTTGCCAGATATCGGATAAGCGTCGTTCCTGCCGCTGACATGCTGCTGCCAAACGTGAATATCCCGTCCTGATGTCCGCCCATGGCAAAAATCCGAAGCGTTTTGACATCTGTATTCTGAAACAATGTCTCCACCTGCGCGGCCATTTCCGGAGTTCCGCAAAGAACATTCGGAGACGTTACAGGAATTCCCAAAGTAACTGCGTGATTCCAGATTTCAGGCGAATGTACATGAATGACCGCAGCAATGGCATCGTCCAGGTTATATAAAATGCCATGTGTCATGGATTCGGAAGAGGGCGGAACCGGGCCTCTGGCGATAACGCGGTTTTTGGCAATGTCGCATGCGCTTACCAGCGTGTAGTGCCCAGCAGTCAGCCGTTTCAGATGCCCTGTCTGCGTACCGCTGATGACACAGGCATGGCGAAAATCGGAAGAAGTGTACCGGACGCTGATGTTTCCGTATCCAAGTCCATCGTACCTGTCAGGATGCCGCCCTATCAGTTCCAAACGATGCAGTATCTGCCGCCAGGCATCCACCTCCCGCAGCATTTCGGCATTCAGCGGTTCGTCTGTTCTGGTAAAATCCAGATGGAACTGTATGACGCCTTCTTGATGACTCATGGCGCTGTCTTCACATCCGCGCGATGGGCATAAGCGTCTGCCGGAATGATGGTAAACTGACTGCTTCCCGGCTCTTTCCAGTGCATTTCAATACACGCCGTGCCTTTTCGCTGGAAATACTGAATCATGACCGGATACCAGCCAGGGCTGGTGATATTCAGGGCAGAAACATTTGAAAACTGGTCCCCATGCACCTTGGGATCATCCACCGTAATCTTGCCGCAAATCGTGACGCGGATTCCATCATTGGATTTTGCCATCAACTCATATTGCCCGACTTGTGCAAATTTAATGAACCCGTACATCTGGATACCCAGACCGCGACTTCTGCCACTGTCAAAGATTTTTTCTCCTATTCCAAAAGTCTTGTTTAAAATGAGAATAGGTTTTCCGCGTTTTGCCTGGGTGGTTTTGGGATCCAGCAGTGGCAGTTCGACGATATGCCGAACGAATTTGTCAATATAGATCGGCAACAGACCTGGGCTTAAAGAAATGCCTTGCGCCAGCGTCAGTTCGGGTTTTAGCCCGCTGATAACCGCCGATTGAGAGCCTCCGGAGTCTGCCGCCAACAACAGGCCATATGTGCCCAGGATCCATGCCAGAGTACTCCAGAAAACAATCGCTGTGAATTTCAATTTCATTGCTGCCTCCATATGATGAGTTGATTTACGGGAAGGATTCTTTTGGATTCAGCGTATCCAGAATCCGTATCATATCCGACGTTGACGGAATGTCCATCATGGAATGGCCATAATGGGCAAAACGCGCCATACCGCTTTTATCGGTGATAACCTGTGCCGGAAGTCTGCCCAGTTTGAAAAGGTTCACTTCCTGGCCGTAGAGTTTTAGGATTTTGTGCTGAGGATCCGGCAGGCCGATAAAAGGCAGCGATTCTTTGGCCCAATATGCCTCGAATGCGGCGGCATCTTCAGGCCCGGCGACCATGATCTCGGTATCCCGGTTGACAAATTCAGAATAATCCTGACGCAACCGCGCCATGTGCCCGCGGCAGAACGGTCAGAAAAACCCCCGATTAAACACGATCACCACATTTTTTCTGTTCTTGAAATCGGACAGACGGATGGATGCGCCGCGAAAATCCTGCATCTCAAAGTCCGGGGCGTCGGTATCAATCTGAACTATCATTTCTGCCTCTTGTACTGCCTCTAATGATGTAGGAATAGATGGCGCTTTCGATGCCTTGGAGCGTTCGGAGAGATTCGGCCCGCAAAATATCGAGCGTCGCCAGAAAGAACTGGAAAGAAAGAGAAGGGTGATGCCCTCGTAAAAAGTCGATTTTGGGGACGGCTTTGTAAAAAGTTCGCAGGCAAGGCGCGCAAATCCTGAGGAGCGAAGCGTACTTTTGGGTACGCTGCAA
>DAIEFO010000090.1 GCA_027325475.1 Desulfobacteraceae bacterium
TTCGCTTTTCAGCGAAAAAATCAAGACGGAAACCGTGATCAACCGGGTGAAACAGGTGAATAAATCAGGCCGGACGCTGTTTGTGGATATCTGGATATCGCCCTCTGAATATCCAGGCGGCAGGGTGTTCCTGGTGACCACCAGCGATATCACCGAACGGCTTGAAACCGAGCAGCAGTTTATCCAGGCCAGTAAAATGGCGACCCTTGGAGAAATGGCTACAGGCGTGGCGCATGAGCTGAATCAGCCGCTGTCGGTGATCAAGACGGCCAGCAGCTTTTTTATCAAAAAAATTTCGCGTCATGAAAAGATGGATGACGATGTCCTCATCAATCTTTTGACCAAGATCGACAGCAATGTGGATCGGGCCAGCCGGATCATCACCCACATGCGTCAGTTCGCCAGAAAATCCGAAGGAAAGCTGGAACGGGTGCAGATCAATGAGATTCTCGAAAAAGCTTTCGAAATTTTCAGTCAGCAGTTGAAGGTCCGGGATATCGAAGTGGTGTGGGAAATCGAAAAAACGCTTCCACGTGTGCTGGGTGATCCCAGCCGTCTGGAGCAGGTGTTCATCAATCTTATTTTAAATGCCAGGGATGCCATCGAGGAAAGATGGGCGCATCAGGCGTCTGAACAACACCAGGAACGACGCATCACCTTTAAAACCTGGACATCGGAGAATATGGTGAACGTCGAAGTTTGCGATACGGGCGCTGGCATTCCCAAAGGTGTTCAGGACAAAATATTCGAACCGTTTTTTACGACCAAGGATGTGGGAAAAGGAACGGGTTTGGGGCTTTCCATCAGTTATGGTATTATCCGCGAATGTGGTGGGGCCATTCACTTTGCGTCGGAAGAAGGCAAGGGAACCCGTTTTACGATTCAGTTCCCCATACAACAGGATATGCACGATGAATACTTCCATACTGCTTGTTGATGATGAGGCGGATATCCGCGAAGTCTTGTCCCTGTTTCTGAAGGATATCGGTTATGCTGTCACGGCGGCTGAAAACGGCGGAGAAGCACTGAGGCTGTTTAAGCAGACTTTGCCACAGATTGTCATTTCAGATATCAAGATGCCGGGAATGGATGGCATTGAACTCCTGCGCCGGATCAAGCAGGAGAGCCCGGACACGGAATTTATCATGATTACCGGGCATGGGGACATGGACCTGGCTATTGTCAGCTTTCAAGGGCAGGCGGCGGATTTTATCACCAAACCGATCAACGTGGATGTGCTCGAAATCGCCATCAAAAAAGTCTGCGAAAAAATCATCGCCCGGGATCTGCTCCGGAAATATACAGCGAATCTCGAAAAGCTGATCCGGGAAAAAACCGAGCTTCAAAACCATCTGTCATCGTTAGGGCTGATGATCGGATCCATATCTCACGGTCTGAAAGGCCTTTTGACAGGGCTGGACGGCGGAATGTATCTGGTGGATTCCGGCTTTACCCGTGAAAACCAGGCGCAGGTGCAGGAGGGCTGGCAGATCGTCAAACTGAGTGTTGAACGTATCCGCAAGATGGTGCTGGATATTCTCTATTACGCCAAGGAGCGGGAACTCAAATGGGAACGCGTGGATATCCTGGCGTTTGTGCAGGAGGTTGCCGGCAACATGGAAGTGAAGATGAAACAGCAGCAGATCGATTTTGTCACGAATTTTGCTTCGGGTATCGGCGCCTATGAAATTGATCCGGCCAGCATTCATTCCGCGCTGGTCAATATTCTGGAAAATGCGATAGATGCCTGTACTCGAGACGAAGCAAAGCCGCAGCATCGGGTCATTTTCGCCGTTCGTGAAGACCCTGTAAATATCTGTTTTGATATCAGCGACAACGGTATTGGTATGACCAGTGATGTCCGTGAAAAACTTTTTACGCTGTTCTTTTCTTCCAAGGGGAATAAGGGAACGGGATTGGGGTTGTTTATTTCCCATAACATTGTTGCGCAGCATGGGGGTTCCATCTCTGTTTCATCAACGCCAGGGCATGGATCGCAGTTTGTCATCAAAATTCCTAAACTGTCCTGACGTCCTGTGCGTTGGATCAATTCTGACGACGTTGTACTGTCATAAAAATATCTGTCGGCATGGCAGCCCGTGTGCTGCATTCTTGCCATCCTCCATCCGATGTGCTACGACTTTATCGTATTTTGACGTACTTATCGCATATTCGAAGTGATGAAAGACCGCGTGATGGATGAACATGAAATCCTGGCTGTGTTGAGAAATACGGATCCTTTCGAGATTCTGGATACAGATATTTTGATGCGCCTGGCCCAAAAAACAGAAGTCAGGTTGTATGCAGTGAACGAATATGTATTCCGCCAGGGAGAGCAAAGCCGGGACAGGCTTTTTGTCGTTGTATCCGGCCTGGTTGAAGTGATTGTAAGTAATGACCGTGAAATGGAAGCGGTCATTGGCCTTCGAAGGCGCTATGATTTTTTGGGTGAAACCGTTCTGCTGTCTCAACAGCAGTATCCGGGATCTGCCCGCGTCAAGGAAGATTTGGTGTGTCTCGAAATCGGCCGGAAACCGTTTGAAAAACTGCTTCATACCCATGCGGGTTTTTCAGGGTTTTTCAGCGCATTACTGTCGGAGCGGATGCGTCTTCTGTACGGTGAAATTGCGGCGGAGCGTTCTTATGAAGCTTACAGTGGCGCGGAATCTCCCCTGTTTGGAAAGCGCGTCAGCGAAATCATGTCCTATCCCGTGGTGACCTGTTCGATGAAAGACGCTATTACAACGGTTTCCATGACCATGGCCGAAAAGGACATCAGTGCGGTAGTGGTTCTGGATGCGTTTAAAAAACCTTGCGGAATTGTTACAGAAAGCGTTCTGGTTAAATATCTGATTGCCAAGGGACTATATCCTGTTGCTACCTGCAGGGTGGAACAAGTGATCAACAGCCATCTTGTGACGATTGAGGCTGAGTCTTTCATCGGTCAGGCGCTGATTTCCATGATCCGCAACAAGACCCGATATCTGATTGTCATGGAACGTGGCCGGCTGGTCGGCATCATCGCCATGGTGGATCTGATCAAGCTGCGCAGTACCGGCCAGATGCTTCTCACCCATAACATTGAGGCCCAGCAGTCCATTCAGGGGTTGTTGACGATCAGCCGGGAGGTGGATCGCATATTGGGCGATCTTGTGGCGGAAAAGGCGGGTATCGGCGAAATACTGAATGTCATGTCCGAGCTTCATGAGCGCCTGTCTCAGCGGATAGTGGCGCTGTCGGAAGAGCGCATGAAACGGGAGGGCTGGGGGCCGGCGCCGGTGGATTACTGCTGGATTAACCTGGGCAGCGCCGCCCGCTATGAACAGAGCATCCGGACAGACCAGGACAGTGCGCTGGTTTATGCAGATACATCTCCGGACAGGCGATCTACTGTTGATGATTATTTTCAGAAGCTGTCTGAAGTGATTGTCGATGGGTTGAACGCCTGTGGATTTCCACAATGCACGGCAGGTATCAGCCCGATTCATGAAAAATGGCGAAGATCGCAAAGCGACTGGCTTCAACTGATTGAGAAATGGTCACAGACATTTCTGCCCGAAGAAAGCCGGATGATGGCGATTCTGCTGGATTCAAGACCCATATGGGGGAACAAGTCACTGTTTCAGCGTATTGCAGACAGCATGTTTGGCGCATTTCAAAAAGCGATTCACGGCAGCCATGAATCTTCTGGTGGGCAGTCTCCGTACCGTATCCCCGTCAGTTTTCTGGGAACGATCATCACAGAGAGATCCGGCGTTCATAAGGATGAGATCAATTTAAAGAATTCCGGCATCCTGACACTGGTCAACTGTATCCGGATATTGGCTGTCCACAGCCGGATTCGAGAGCCATCCACCCTGGGAAGGCTTGAAGCTCTGGCGGCAGGTGGAAGCATAACTCCTGAAGATATGAATCTGTATCGCTCCAGCTTTGAAGCCCTGATGATGCTGACGCTTGAAGAGAATCTTCAAAAAATCCGCCGCGGTCGTGCGCCCGATAACTATTTGGATCCCTATGCACTTCGGAAACGAGAGCGAATTATCCTGAAAGATGCGCTTTCCGGTGTTTCCCGCCTTCAGAAATATGTAAGCCGGACGGTGAGTGGAGATTGGCTGCGGGATATGCTGTAATATTTTTATGAATGCAATTTAATCATTAATTTTTCCAAAAAAGTTTGACATAGGATCGTTTTTAGACTAATAAATTAACACCACCAAGTTGACTGAGCGCTCGTTCATAATTGTTCATCATCAAAGGAGAAATGGAATCGGCACTCATAGCCACTCTGTAATATCCAAACCGTTGTCTTTGTCGAAAAGATAGCAATTATACAACCGGCCGAAATCGCATCGATAAGGCCAAATTTTAAAAAAGGGGAGAGCCATGACGCACAACATGACGGATTATGACAAAACGTATGCGGAATTCAAATGGGAAGTACCGGAATATTTCAATTTTGCCGGTGATATCATTGACAAATGGGCCAAAGATCCCGACAAGCTGGCGATGCATTGGGTAAATGACGACGGCCTTGAACTCAAACGCACCTTTCTGGATTTCAGCAAGGCATCTAAAAGGCTCTGCAATGTGCTGTCTCAGCAGGGCGTCAAACGCGGCGATGTCGTGTCCATTCTTCTGGGACGTTCCATCGAGTGGTGGGAAGTGTTCACCGCGACCATCCGTATGGGCGCCATTCTGGCGCCGGGCACCACCCAGCTTACGTCCAAAGATCTGGAATATCGGGTCAACACCTCCAAGGCCGTCTGCTTTATCACAGATAACGCCAATGCTCCCAAGCTGGAAGCCATTGCGGATAAATGTCCGAGCCTGAAATGCAAACTGATCGTGGGTGGCAAGAGAGACGGCTGGCTTAGTTACACCGATGCCGTATCCGCGGCGTCCGATGTATTTGAAACCGCCAAAACCGCCAAAGACGAAGAAGCGCTGGTGTATTTTACCTCCGGTACCGTTGGCTTTCCGAAAATGGCGATGCACACCCACACCTCCTATCCGCTGGGGCATCAGGTGACCGGCAGATTCTGGCTGGATCTCAAACCCGAAGACATGCACTGGAACATCAGTGACACCGGTTGGGCGAAAGCGGCCTGGAGCAGTTATTTCGGCCCCTGGTATTGCGGCGCGGCCCAGTTCGTTCACTGCACCGATCGGTTCGATCCCAAGAAAACCCTCGAACTTCTGTCCAAATATCCGGTGACCACCATGTGCGGTGCGCCCACCATCTACCGGATGCTCGTTTTGCAGCCGCTGTCCGATTATAAATTCCCCACCCTGCGTCACTGCGTCGGCGCGGGCGAGCCGCTGAATCCCGAAATCATCGAGGTCTGGAAAAAAGCGACGGGCTGCACCATCCGTGACGGATACGGTCAGACCGAAACCGTCTGTCTTTGCGCCAGTTTCCCCTGCATCGAACCCCGCTTTGGCTCCATGGGCAAACCCATGCCCGGTTTCGATCTTCAGGTCATTGATAATGACGGCAACATCGTGCCGCCCAACACCGAAGGCGACATTGCCGTGCGTGTCAAGCCCAACCGTCCGCTGGGGCTTTTTAAAGAATATTGGAAGGAGCCGGAACGCACCGCCAAGTCCTTCAACGGCGACTGGTATCTGACCGGAGACCGGGCATATCGGGACGAAGACGGATATTTCTGGTTCGTGGGCCGCGCCGATGACGTCATCCTGACATCCGGCTACCGTATTGGTCCGTTTGAAGTGGAAAGCGCTCTGATCGAGCATCCGGCAGTGGCCGAGTCCGCGGTGGTTTCCAGCCCCGATGAAACCCGCGGCGAAGTCGTCAAAGCCTTTGTCATTCTGGCCCCCGGATATACGGCCAGCGATGCTCTGGCCAAAGAGCTTCAGGAACATGTGAAAAAAGTGACGGCTCCCTACAAGTACCCCCGAAAGATAGACTTTGTGACAGCACTTCCCAAAACCGTCAGCGGAAAAATTCGACGCGTTGAACTGCGGAATGCAGAATGGGGTAAAAAATAAAACGTCCGGCGTATTGTTGTATGACAGAGCAGGGATATGCGGATAACCAGAACCGTGGTATCTGCATATCCACATCCTTCAGAGCATCAACTACATAAAAGAGCGGAGGTATCAATGGCGGAAAATGTCAAAGCAGCCCCTGCGCCTGCGGGCGCACTGGTTCCCAAATGGGGACAGCCAGTAACCGGAATTATCTCTTTAGCCGTATTCACGATTATTGCACTGATCACCTGGTTTATTTTCAGCGACCCCCGCGGCCCTGTCGGCGCATTTCCCTATCCTTTTGTCATGTATCTGGCCATGATGATTTTGGTAGGTCTGTATCAGCATATGTTTTTGGGCGACTGGCCGTTTCAGAATCTTCCTCAGCCCACACGCGGCGTTGTGGAAACCATCGTGAACCTGATTATCAGTTGGTTTATGATTCATATCGTATTTTACAAACTTCTGGGGCTGGGGTTTAATTTTCTCAGCCAGGATAACATCAACGCCGTCGCCGAAGCCGGCAAGTTCATGCTTCCGGGCGGCAAGCCTCTGACGCTGGATGCCATGAAGACGTTGCATCTGGGACAGAGTGCGGTTGTCTGCTTTGTCTTGATCGGATTTTTCAGCTATCCGTTCGTCACCATCCTGTTTGGTAAATGGCCGGTGCGTCCTAGTGATCTGACACAGCCACAAGCCGGTCTCCTGGAAATCGGCTGGTGTTCCATTTTGACCTTCTTCTTCTATTCCGTTCTGATCGTTCCGTTCTGGGGACTGATTTATGGAGTGAAATTAGGTAGCTCCTTCGCCTTGAATACGCCCTGGTGGACAGGGATCGCCGGTTTTCCTCATGTACACTGGGTGTTCGGCTGGTGGGAATGGATGATCGTCATTCTGTTTATGACCGCCAATGTCTGGAGAGGCAAACCCTGGTCCGCGCTGCCGTTGTCACAGCCGGCCAAAGGTCTGGTATCTTTCGTGTGTATCGTAATTCTGGGTTATATCATGGCCCTCATCTGTGTCAACCTGGCCCCAATGTGGCTGGGAGACGTGGTGCATCATCTTGACAAAGAGGCCGCCGAAAAACTGCGATTCTTGTGGTATCACGCAGCGGAAATCGCCGGGTTCACCCTGGTGCCGTTCCTTATCTGGCATCATTATTTTGACGACATGAGTCCTGTGGAAAACGTGGATTCATGGGCGGGGTTCTGGTTCAGAACCTTTGGCGTTCTGGTTCTGTGCGCCATCAATTACATCGTCTTTTATTATGTCGGGTTCGGTTCATGGGCGTTGGGAATTCCGAATTGGGATCATAAATTCGTCCATGGCGAGTCTCTGGTCTGGAATTTCTGGTATATCATCCCGTTGCTCTGGAACGAATGGTTCTTTCATAAATGGCCGTTCTACGAACATGCGCATCATTGATCGTTGCAATGGCGTTTCAGATTTTGGACTTTTTGTGGTGTGATGTTGTGTGCCCGGAGGCGTGGTAATAAATGCTTCCGGGCTTTTTTTATCTGCCTGTCCGGGCGATAATGAATTCAGCGGTTTTCTCCGCGGACAGTCCGAACAGATCTTCGATGCGGAGCATTTCCAGATAGGCGTCATCCCATGTCACGCTGGCTTCCTGAACGATGTTTTTGATGCGTTCGTGCTTGCCGCCCAGCGCCTTCACTTTGACCTGAAGTGCTGCTTCGTTCCGGAAAGAAATGTGAAGCAGCAGCAGATTGCTGATTTTGTTGGGAGATTCCGCTGACAGCACGGGGATGATCACGATGTTGCGCTCATCCTTCCTGCCCTTGCCGATGAATACATTGCCTTCCCGGACGATGATCCGTTTGGTGCCTTTGAGCCGGGCGTCGTTTTCGACCCGGGATGGCAGTTCCGCCAGAGAATCCGTCTTCTGCTGGATGTGGATGGTGGTCTGATCCGTAATTTCTCCCAGTACGTTCAGTCCGTCCACCGCATAAAGCAGAGCGCCATTCACCCGGTCAACGACACCCTGAAGGTTTTTCAGCACCCGGATATTGTTGCCCGTCAACTGCGACAGACCGATGCCGTTGTCGGTCAGCGCATCGAAGAGAATGCCTTCGATTTTGAGCAGGATGCGACTGGTGCCGACGGTTACGGTTTTCGCCTGGTGTTTGATGGCGTCCACCGGTCTGGCCAGATAGTTGATGGCCCGTCCGAGAGATTCGAACAGTGTGTTCAGCATGTTCTGAGCGGTGCCCT
>DAIEFO010000091.1 GCA_027325475.1 Desulfobacteraceae bacterium
AATCCCACTTGACGATATTGACCGTCATACCGTAACAACCCAGAATTAAAAAGCCGGTGATAATGAAAAAAAGGCTTGCTTTGTGCAGCCCTTTTCGAATCATGGCGTCGCCGCCGACTTCCAGAAGCGCTGCGCCAATAAAAACAAGCCATGCTACAGGTGTCATTTAATTTTCTCCTTTTTCTTCGTAATGGATGATCATTTCTGTAATGGTCATTTTAATTTTTTCGCAAGAACCTGTTTTCTGCCGAAAGGATGTTTCGAGTTCAGCGAGTTGTCGATACAGAGGCGTTCTGTCAAAGGGCACATAAGGTTTGCCGGCGTGATACGCTTCGAATTCATGGCAGCCAGGGCTTCTGCAGATCCCCCTGACAGGATGATGCAGCTCATGGGGAAGGCCGTGAAGTCTGCATATCATGGGCCGATAATCGTACAGCCGGCACCGGCCGTCCTGATTCAATGGACACATCACATGGTCTGCGGGCTGGTTGTCGGTGCAGGAAACGGCGTTCAGGGCACGGTCGCGGATGATGCGACGGTCTTCAGTCTCAAGTGTTTTCAATCCCGCATGCAGATACATGTATTCAATCAGGGTATGGTGATAAAACCGGGTCTGACAGCAGCTTTCCGTGCAACCGGCGCAGACAAATCCGTAATGTTCTGCTGCTGCGGCGTAGCCTTCATCCATTTTCCGGAACAAAGCGGAAATCTTGTCTGAAAAAGACGCAACTGTTCCAAAATCACCGACATTCACAGCAAATACCATAAACCATCACCTTTCGTAAGCGCTTCCGGTCACTTCTCATCTTCATTTTTCCGGACACCGGCTTCATACCAACGGCGATGGGAAAAATATTTTTTCATAAAGATTCAGCGCGCAGCGATCCGTCATGCTGGCGATGAAATCACATACCGAGCGTTCATGAGACAGATCGTTATAATTGAACCAGGCCATTTCCACAGATGAAAGTTCTTTCTTGAATATCTCCGGCTGATCCAGAAAGCAGGAGTAGAGCTCGGACAATATCTTTTTGGCTTTTATAAACTCTTTGTGCACACGGGGCGAACGATAGACATTGTCATATAAAAAATTGCGCAGCGTGTTCATCGCCATGCTGACCTCATCGCTCGTTTTCAATATGAGCTCGCCATCTCTGACTTCACTGGAGAAAACCAGGTTTCGAATCATGGTGGTGGCGCGCTGCGAATGCGTCTGCCCGAGAATCCGGATACAGGATTCAGGAACCTGATCCATCGTAATCACACCGCTGCGGACGGCGTCGTCCAGGTCGTGATTCAGGTATGCCATGATGTCGGCGATCCGAACGATTCTGCCTTCAAACGTACAGGCCATCTCAGAGGGATCATCGGGTATTATTTTACCGAATCCTTTGGAATGCTTCAGAATTCCGTCTCTGACCTCATAGGTTAAATTCAACCCCCTGCCTCTGTTTTCAAGAACTTCCACCACTCGGACACTTTGTTCATTATGGGAAAACTTTCTGGAATAAATCTCCTGAAGCGCTCTTTCCCCGCTGTGCCCGAAAGGTGGATGTCCCAGATCATGTCCCAGTGCAATCGCTTCGGTCAAATCTTCGTTGAGGAGCAGAGCGCGGGAAATGTTTCTGGCCATTTGCGATACTTCCAGCGTATGGGTCAGGCGGGTTCGATAATAATCACCCAGGGGCGCTAGAAATACCTGGGTTTTATATTTCAGCCGCCTGAAAGCATTCGAATAGACGATACGGTCCCTGTCCACCTGAAATGCCGTGCGAAGGGGACAAGGGTCTTCATGGCGATCTCTGTCTCTGGATTCAGAACTCAAACATCCGAAGGGAGATAAAAAACTTTTTTCCCGTTTTTCAAATTTTTCCCGAATTGTCATATGTGATGCCCGCCAACCTCATTATGTCTGATTTTATGCCATATTTGTCATTAGTTTAAGGGGATATATATCATATGGACGCCCATACTAATTTGTGACAACGGCAAAATCAAGCGATGATTCAATGAGAGGCTCCGCGGTGGATAATCAGCAGCAGAAGCAGTGTCAGGACAAGAACGGGAACCGATATCGCCAGTACGATACCGACGGTTTTTCTCCAGGCGCGCTTTTCCGGGGTGGATACCTGAAGCCGGCGGCATCTGCCTGTCAGCTCGACGGATTCAGGATGTGTCAGTTCCTCTTTCATGGCCGCTGCAGACGCATAGCGCTTCTGCGGATCGCGCTCCATGGCGTGCAGAATGATTTCCTCCATTTGCTCCGAAACATTGGGATTTCGTTTTCGCGGCGCTGGCGGATCGCCGGTGAGACGGGCATTCATAACCACAAACGGGTTCTCGTTTTCACATTCGAACGGCGCCACCCCGACCACCATTTCATAAAGGATGGCGCCCAGACTATAAATATCGGTGCGTTCGTCGCCGCGTTTTCCCTTTACCTGTTCCGGCGCCATATAGTCCGGTGTTCCTACGGCGGGCGTAAATCCGGTGAACGTGATGCGCCGGCCGGCGGCGGCTTTCGCGATGCCAAAGTCCATGATGCGAATGGTGCCGTCATAGCAGATCATAATGTTTTGCGGTTTGAGGTCGCGGTGGATCACGCCGTGTTCGTGCATATGCGAGAGAGCGTCACAGAAACGTATCGCCAGTTTGATCGCATCTTTTTCAGGCATCGGACGCATGCCGTTTAAAAGAAGCGCCAGCGTATAGCCGCGGAGAAACTCGGTAACGATATAGGGCCTGCTGCGTTTTGCTTCATCCACAGGAATGAATTTCAGGATATACGGGTGATTCAGACGAAGTCCTATTTCCTGTTCGCGTTGAAACCTCGAAAAAAAGCCCGAATCGCTTTCAAATTCCATGAAAGGAACCTTGAGCGCCACCGTTTCGCGGGTTGTCAAATCTGTCGCCTTGAATATGCTGGCCATACCGCTGCGGGCGACGGTTTCGATAATCAGAAAACGGTCGTCCAGTGTCTGTCCGGGACGCAGTTCATAACGGGTGGTCGGATCCGGAGCCTCCATGTACATTGGAACTCCCCGGTAATAGGCAATTTTCTCAACATCGGTGATACGAATTACTTGCACCGAAAGATTGTCCTCGGTGCCCCGCTGTTCCGCCAGAGAGATCAATTGGCGGCAAGCCTGAGCCGGGGAGAGACGGGAGACGATGTCCGCAATTTCACTGTCCGCGACATAAGCGTAAAGGCCATCGGAACACAGCACCACATGATCTCCTTTAAAGACCATGATGCTGTCCACATCCACGCGCGCCACGGGTTCAAGCCCCACGCAGCGTATCAGAATAGAACGATTCTCACTGGTTTTAGCGTCCTGCTCGGAAATCAGCCCGAATTTCTGCTGCATTCCCACATAAGTGTGGTCCGTGGAAAGTTGTTTGATGGTGGTCTTTCTAACCAGATATACACGGGAATCTCCGACCGTGCCGATCTTGATTTCATCGTTGCGGAACACCACAACAGCCAGGGTGGTCGCCATGCGAAACTTCCCATGATCTTCCATGCCCTTGTCATAAACCGCAAGATTGGCGGCGTCAAACATCTGCGCGATCAGTTGCTGCGGTGTTGGCTCTCCGGAAGCCTGAGAAAATGTCTTAACAGCGGTTTCCACCGCCAGACGGCTGGCCACCTCTCCGTGGTGCAGCCCCCCTACGCCGTCGGCCAGTATGGCGACAGCCCCGCGGCTGCGTTTTCCTTCCTGCGTCTGCGGTTCCCAGAACCCGACAAAATCCTCGTTATTTTCACGAGCGGGACCGGGTGAAGAAAGTTCGGCGTAGATCAGTTCCATATAATGTCTTCTGTGTTTGGTAATGGGATGGTTTACAGAAAGTGACTGATTATCCCCGCCTGTGAAACATATATCTTGTGTGCGTCACAGGCAGGGATGTCTCAAATTCTCCAGATGTTCAATGCGCTTAAGCGGGTCTTTCCCTGAGCAGCATTGCCTTTCCTGTGGTTTTGCTCGTCTTTACGAAGTGGAACGCTCCATAGACGCCCCAGAGCCCGCAAATTCCCAGAGCGATATAGGGTTCTTTCCAGCTCATTCCGGCGACCATAAACGGCCCGATCAGATAAAACAGCATGATGATCAGATTTGCCAAGAGGCCCAGCACCGGAACAACCATGTGTTTGAAACCGTTATAGCTGTGATGTTCCTTAAATGCGACAATGGCTATCCAGCAGGTGATCATGTAGAGCAGAAACGTTCCGAAATTGCTGACCAAGGTCATGATGACCAGCGTGTTGGGCAGTTTTGTGTACATTTCCGGAGAGAATATGCCGAAACTGTACCAGAAATTATGCTTGTCCAATGCTGCGGGCGCCGCGGACTGGCCGCCGAGGTACACCGACACCGTGAGGATGCCGATGATGGCGGAAATGAAGGCCAAGGCCCAGATCGCCCGGTAAGGTGACATCGTTTTTCCGTGCAGGAGTCCGAAATGGGACGGCATTTCTTCATCCCTGCCCATGGCGTAGGTGACTCTGGCGCCCGTGCTGAGGCAGGACAGCGTGGTGCCGATCAGCGCCAGAAACACGGTGAACGCCTGCACCAGCATGAACGCTTTGCCGGCGGTATAACTTCCGAAAAGCCATGTTCCGGCAATAACCATCATATCGCCGACCGGAGCGCTGGATGCGCCAGCCATCGGCATGGTGTAACCGTTGTGGAGAAAGTAATTGGCCGCAAAGTACTCAATCACATAGCACACTGCGCCCTGAATCGCCAGTGATAACAGCACGGCCCTGGGAATATCCTTTTTGGGATGCTTGGCTTCATCGCCCATGGAGGTCACCGATTCAAAGCCAACCAGAATCAGAATGGCGATGGCGGCCTGAATGAAGATGAAGCTGAACCCGTGAGGCGAAATGACGGATGATGCGGTCGAATGATAGTTGAATATCTCACCTCCCTTGTCGTCTTTGACGATAGCGCCGTCTGTATAATCCACCGTAAATGGCGCCGCAAGTTTCGGATCGCTGACCGGATTGCCGTCTTTATCGGCCGGAACCGGCATACCGGTTTTGGCATCCAGTAAATCCTGCATCAGATATACCGGCTTTCCCTGTTTATCAACGGTTGCCTTACCGTCAGCGTCCAGTACCGGCAGTGGATTTCCAGCGCTGTCTTTCTGAACGCCCTGAGCCACCTGATAATTCACAGCGACGCCGCTGGACAAATGAAACCCTGTGGATCCCTGCGGATGCTGAAAACGATAGCCCAGCGCAATCACGGAAAATATCAGGAGCGCTGATATCTGGATGACATTAATTGCCACATTGACCGCCGTTGTGCCCGTTACGCCGCGAAAAGCGATGTAGGCCACACCGAATGAAAACACAATGCAGAATAGAACCATGAAAATCGGACTGTTATAAGTGCCACTGAAAGAATCCGGAAAGAACTGATACAGCAGGTATCCGCTTAAAATTGCCGTCACGCCGACCATGACGCCGGGATATACCCAATAATAGAGGTGGCTTGCCCAGCCCGTGATGAATTTGGCGATTCGCGCAAAGCTGTAGGCGCGTGTCTTTGAAAGAAATGCCTGCTCAGCGTATAAATAGGATGAACCTGGGCCAGGATAAAGTTTGGCCAGTTCCGAATAGCTGATGGCTGTGGCGAAACACAACATCAGCGCAAATATGATACCAAACCACATGGCGCAGCCCGCCATCGGTGCGCCGTACAATGACTGCATCTGAAATGTTAACCACAGGAATGCGCCGGGAGCAATCAACGCCATCGCATTCATCGTTAGCCCTGTCAGGCCGAGTGTTCCTCGAGTGGGCTGAAGTTCGTTTGCCATAATCTTCCCCTTTCGTTACGTGTGTTGTTTTTAACAGGAGGCTTTTGAATGCCGAATTCAAAACAATCATTTGCTTATCGGTATAATCAAAATGCGTGCCAAATATAACAACCCGTTTTTAAAGGGTATAAAATCTGACAGCTAATACAATATTGTAATATCATGTTTTTATGATTACATATTTGTATCTATATCTGTTTTATTTAAAAATTTATAAAACTATGAATTGTCGGATATCTGAAAAATAATACGAAACCGTCAATTCTGACAAATCAGCTTGTTTCGGGAGTGTATGTTGTGATAGAAAACAGCATCATATAACCTTTTGATTTTTTGTGAGACACAACCAATGGAAGAACAAATTCTTATCCCCTTATCTCTGGATGATACGTTCAAGTTTTCCTGCCATGCCGGCGTTTCCTGTTTCAATGAGTGCTGCAGGGACGTGAACCAGTTTCTGACGCCTTATGATGTGCTGCGGCTCAAACAGCATTTTAAAATGACTTCCAGCGACTTTCTGGAAACCTATACATCCCGACATGTCGGCCCGGAAACCGGCATTCCGGTGCGAACATTGAAAAACAGGCCGGAAGATGGCTTTTCCTGTATTTTTATGTCGCCGGAAGGCTGTCGGGTGTATGACAGCCGACCCTCGTCCTGTCGTACGTATCCGCTTGCCAGAATGCTCTCCCGATCACGTGAAACCGGCAAAATGACCGTACAATACGGGTTACTGGTGGAGCCTCACTGTAAGGGGCATGAAGAGAATCATGCACAGACCGTCAGAGAATGGATAGCTTCTCAGGATATTGCTCCCTACGATGATATGAATGACCGGATGATGGATATCATCAGTTTAAAAAATCGTCTGTTGCCCGGGCCCCTGGATGACGGACAGCGGCAGCTTTTTCATATGGTCTATTATGACCTGGATACATTCAGGCAGTACCTGACGGATAATTATTCCTGTCAGAAGCTGAATCTCAGCGCGGAATCCTGGAAGATGATTCAGGAGAATGATACAGAGCTGCTGAAATTCGGTCTGGTATGGCTGAAACATGCCATATTCGGTTCTTTTTCCCATCAATAATAAATGGTTATTTTGTACTGCGAATGTCTGAAATCCAATATGCTGCCATCAAAGCTTATCTTAACGGTATCTCCACCGCGGGGGCGTTGCTGCCGTCAGCGATACTGATATATGGAGATGAGCTGCTTTATAAAACAGCACTTCAGATGATTCTAAACGTGATATTGCCGCCGGAAAAGCAGACCGTTAGCTATGAATCCGTGGACGGTGCTCCGGAAAACGTGTATGGCGCTATCGAAAAACTCTCTACCTATTCTTTTTTTTCTGAACGGAAGGTGGTGGGTTTTCTGGATACCCGGATTTTTCACGGTAAGAAAAACGCGGACGATCTTTTCAAGAAAATCAAAACCGCCTTTGATGAGAAAGACGTCAAATCGGCGGCTCGCGGTTTTTTTTCGCTGCTGTCCGTAATGAATCTGACCATCGAAGATATCCGCGATAAAAATTATACGGCATTGAAGCTGGATGCGGATGTCGAGCAGGATACCGCATGGATAGACAGTCTGGTGGATTACTGTGTGGAAAATCCGGCCAGCGCGTCCTCCGGTGAAGACAGCGCCAAGATTTTACAGCGGGCGATTGAAAAAGGATTTATTCCGGATGCCCACCTGATTCTGACAACAGATATGGTGGACAAACGAAAAGGGCTTTACAAGATCATTGCGGAGAAGGGGCTGGTCATAGACTGCTCGGCACCGGCTACGGATTCATGGGCGGACAAAAAAGCCAAAGCCGCTATTTTAGAGGAACAGCTCAAGTCTGTACTGACGCCGCTGGATAAAACCATGGACAAGGATGCGTTCCAGCAGCTTGTAGAAATTACGGGGTTTGATTTGAGAACATTTGCCGGCAACCTTCAAAAGCTGGCTCAGTATGCAGGAGAGCGTAAGTCCATTACCGTTCGGGATGTACAGGCTGTCATTCCCCGCACCCGCCAGGATCCTATTTACGAAATGACGGGAGCTGTGCTGGATCGGAAGCCGGAAACCGCTCTGTTTTATCTGCGCGCCCTGCTTTCCAGAGGTTTTTTCCCGCTCCAAATTGTATCGGCCATTACCAAACAGATCCGGAAACTTTTGATTCTGAAAGACATAATGGAAACACCGGCATTCAGATTCTGGAAAGCCGGATGTCCTTACGATCAGTTCAACAGGCAGTTCAACCAGACCGTACTCCCGGCGCTTCAGGCGCAGGACAGTGCCTTGATTGAGCGCCTTGATACGTGGAAGCATCGCGATGTTCCGGCGGGTGAGGCCTCT
>DAIEFO010000092.1 GCA_027325475.1 Desulfobacteraceae bacterium
CGAGGCGGAGTGCCCGATTTTTATTGAATATATTGACAAGATCGTGGATCTGCGAAGGGGGATGGTGGATGAAGGGTTGGTGCCGCAGTCGCTCCAGAAACCTCTGAAAGCCATCGAAAAACGAGGAAATCCCTGGGGCAAGATGGAAAAAAAGCGTGCCGAATGGACCAAATCCTTGCCGGAAACCTGTCAGGTCAAACTCTTTGAAAACGGCGATGAAGCTGAAACGCTTTATTTTGTGGACAGCATTTCTTCATATGACGACCGCATGCAGAATATTGCCCGCGCCACTGCGTGCGTTCTGAGTGCAGCCGGTGAGGATTTCGGTATTCTGGGCAAAGATGAAAAAGACAGCGGCAATGAAGTCCGGCGTTTCGGTGAAGAAATGCTTTATCAGGACATCAAAGCCCACAACACCGCCGCTATTCTGGATACCAATGTCAAAAAGATCGTTACCGCAGACCCGCATGCGTTCAATACGCTGAAAAATGAATATGCGGGGCTGCCGCCGGTTGAGCATATCAGCCAAACCATTGTCCGGAGCATCAAGGCCGGGAAAATCCGATTGAAACCCGTTGAAGATGACAGCAAGATATATACCTACCATGATCCTTGCTATCTCGGAAGACACAACGGCGTATATGATGACCCCCGGCAGGCGCTGGATGCCATTCCGGGACTGCGACGGGTGGATATGCTGAAAAGCCGCGACCGCTCATTCTGCTGCGGCGGCGGTGGTCTGATGCTGTTTTACGAGCCTGAAGAAGAACAGCGAATGGGTGTGCTGCGGGTTAAGATGGCGCTTAAGGCCGGTGCCAATGTGATTGTGACGGCCTGTCCCTTCTGTCTTGTGAATATGGAAGATGCTATCAAGGTCAGCGGGCTGGAGGGGAAAATGGAAGCCATTGATCTGTCCGAACTTATCCAGCGTCATATATAGATTTTCAGAAAATTCATTTCACAGTGAAATTATTTTTCTGAGTGTCCATAGAGACAGCATGACCTGGAACCGGAAGCAGGTGCCGGAAGACAGATAACAGTCCTGCAACAGTCGAGAAAAACAGATGGTGTCGCAGAAAACCCCGGGTGCAAAACGATTTGCCCCCTGTCCGTAAAGGATGCGGCGCAAGGTGACAGCCGGGCTTTTGGCGAAGCCATCAGCTTTTTTATTATCATCAGCTTATACAGGTGGAGGAACGCATGGAAATTTTGGTATGTGTGAAACGAGTACCGGATACCGCTGAAAACGAGATCGTGGTCAACGGCAAAGGAACGGATATCGAACGCGGCGATCTGGTCTATTCGGTCAATGAGTGGGATAATTATGCGGTGGAAGAGGCCATTCAGATCCGCGATCGTGTCGGCGGAACTGTTACGGTGGTCACCGTCGGTGATGGGGACTCCGAAGAGATTCTGCGCCGTGAAATGGCGATGGGTGCGGATAAAGGCATTCTGCTGTCCGATGACGCTTTCAATGGTTCTGATGGCAGAGGCATTGCCGCAATTTTGAAATCCGAAATTGAGAAAGGCAAATATGATTTGATTCTGACCGGCGCCCAGGCGGACGACGGTGCGGCTCAGGTGGGCGGAATGCTGGCTGCGATGCTGGATATGCCTTATGCGTCTCTGGTGAACAAGATCGAAACCGAAAGCGGCAATACCATTAAAATCGGCCGTGAAATCGAAGGTGGCAATCAGGAGATGAGCGAGATTGATCTGCCTTGCGTGCTGTCCATTCAAACCGGCATCAACGAACCCCGGTATGTCGGTATTCGCGGCATCCGAAAAGTGGCTTCCGTTGAAATTCCGGTTCATGGCGCCGGCGATCTAGGCATTGCCGCCGGTTCTGTTGGTGCTGCCGGCGCTAAAGTGAAGCGGGTGGATTATTTTATACCGCCTGCAGGTGAAGGCGCCGAAATCCTTGAAGGCAGCTCTGATGAAATTGCTGAAAAACTGATTGAACTCTTGAAGTCCAAAGGAGGGATAAAATAATGACCCAGCCGATTTTTGCATATATTGCACATAAAAATGGGGTTGCCGATGATTCAGCGCTGGAACTGATTGTGGCGGCCAAAAAAATAGATCCGTCGGCTTCTGTGACGGCCATTGTCTGCGGTAATGGCGCGGAGCTGGACAGTGTTTGTACGGCCATGGCTGCCGTTTATCCGGAAGTCTGGAAGGTCTCCAATCCGGCGCTGGCGTATCCCAATGCGGAAGTCATCCGGGGCGTACTGGTCAACCTGCTGCCGGCTGGCGCCGTTATGCTGGTGCCGCATGACACGTTCGGCATGGATTTGTCTCCGGGCTTGTCCATCAAGCTGAACGCTGCTTTTGTATCCGATGTCGTCGGCATTGAAGGCGTGGATGGCTCTGCCTTGAAAGCAGTGCGTCAGGAATTCGGCGGACAGGTCAGCACGCATATTCACTGTGATATGGCGTCCGGCGTTGTCCTGAATATCCGTTCCGGCGCTTTTCTGGCCGATGACAGCAAGGCTTCCGGCGCTGTGGCGGATAAATCCGGTCAGGCCGGCGACTGCAAGGCCAAACGCCGCTTCATCGAAGTAGTGGCGGCTGAAGTCGGCGATGTGGATATCACCAAATCGGATGTGCTGGTGTCCGTTGGGCGTGGTATCGAAGAGCAGGACAATATTGCCATTGCTCAGGAGCTGGCCGATACGATCGGTGCTGTGGTGTCCTGCTCCAGACCGATCGTGGATGCCAAATGGCTGGAAAAAGCCCGTCAGGTCGGAACCTCCGGCAAGACGGTAAAGCCCAAAGTTTATATTGCGCTGGGCATCAGCGGCTCCTTTCAGCATCTGGGCGGTCTCAAGGGAAATCCGTTTATTGTCGCCATCAACAAGAATCCCAAAGCGCCGATTTTTCAGGTGGCTGATATCGGAGTCGTTCTGGATCTGCTGGAATTCGTGCCTGAGTTAACAGAAAAGATCAAGGAAATGAAATAACGGGAAGGTAAGGGGTTCATCTGCTTTTCCCTTATCTGGTTGTAATTTTATGTCTATTGTCAGCCGGTCGTCCTGTGTGGCATATTGGGCCGTCGGCTGGCGAAGACATTACCTCGCACCAATCTCTGACGGCTTCGTAAAATGTTCGCAGGCAAGACGTGCAAATCCCGAGGAATGGAGCGTACCTGTCGTACGCTGCAATAACGAAGGATGCAGCATAGCG
This sequence comes from Desulfobacteraceae bacterium, assembly GCA_027325475.1. Taxonomy (GTDB): domain Bacteria; phylum Desulfobacterota; class Desulfobacteria; order Desulfobacterales; family Desulfatirhabdiaceae; genus RAAP-1. Next base: position 3,187 of record DAIEFO010000092.1, read on the forward strand.
CAGCATGCGAACATTTGTCGAAACCGTCATTTCTTTTTTGCTCCTGTTTCCTGAAAGAGGGGGCATGTCATCCACGCAGATTCCCTGCCGAATATCAAAAGCATATTGCTGCTGCTTGACACTGCAAGACAGTTCACGGTAGTATTATAGGATACGATAGAAAAAAATCAGTACAACAAAGGGGTTATCCATGACAATTCTGTCCGGAGGCAAAACACTGGTTGCCGCTCTGGGCCGTCAGACCTTGGCGCCAATCCGCAATTTGGGAAAATTGGGGACATTTTTTTTCTGGGGCTTGGTCAATATCTTTACGCTGCCGTTTCAGTTTTATAAGGTTATTGAACAGGTCTGCTTTATTGGCGCAAAATCGGTTTTTGTCATTACGCTGACCGGCGCCTTTACCGGCATGGTGCTGGGGCTTCAGGGATATTATGCGCTAACAAAATTCGGTTCCGAAGGCATGCTGGGCTCTGCAGTGGCATTGTCGCTTATTCGTGAGATGGGCCCCGTGCTGACGGCCGTCATGGTGATCGGCAGGGCAGGCTCGGCGATGGCCGCCGAGATTGGCATCATGCGCATCTCCGAACAGATTGACGCTCTGGAAACCATGAGCATCGACCCTGTCCGGTTTCTGGTCAGTCCCAGAATCGCAGCGGCGGTTATCAGCTTTCCCTTGTTGACGGCGCTCTTCGATGTCATTGGTATCATCGGCGGTTATCTGACGGGTTCGATGCTTCTGGGCATTAATTCCGGCGTTTATTTCGCGCGGGTTGAATCGAGCGTTCTGATGAAAGATGTAACCGGGGGATTTATCAAAGCGGTCGTTTTTGCTTTGGTCGTAGTGGCCATTTGCTGTTTTAAGGGGTTTTATACCCATCTCAGCAAGGAAGGTTTCGGTTCCAAGGGCGTCAGTCTTTCCACGACATCGGCTGTGGTGATTTCCTGTGTGCTCGTGCTTGTAACCGATTATGTGCTGACATCCATCCTGCTGTAAGGAAACACCATGACAACGCCACTGATTCAACTGCGTGATATTCATAAAACGTTTGGTTCCAACCCGGTATTAAACGGTGTCAATCTGAACATATACCGGGGAGAAATCACCACCATTATCGGTAAGAGCGGTGGCGGTAAAAGTGTACTGCTCAAGCATATCATCGGTCTTCTCGAACCGGATTCCGGTGAAATCCTGCTGGATGGCCTGCCGCTTTCAGCCATGAAAAAGTCCGATCGCAAATCCCTGAAACAAAAATTCAGCTATATGTTTCAAGGCAATGCGTTGTTTGATTCATTGAATGTGTATGAAAATGTCGCTTTGCCGTTAAAGGAAAAAACATCCCTTCCGGAGCGGGAAATCCGGAAACGGGCGGGTGAAAAGATGGCGCAACTGGATATCGCCGGCATTGGGGACCGTTATCCGGCAGAGATTTCCGGAGGCATGAAAAAACGGGTGGCACTGGCCAGGGCGCTTATCACCAATCCGGAAATCATTCTGTTCGATGAACCAACCACGGGCCTTGATCCCATCCGCAAAAACGCGGTGCATGGCATGATATCCGATTACCAGAAAAAATTCGGCTTTACCGGCGTGGTGGTCAGTCACGAAATCCCGGATATTTTTTATATCTCCCAGCGGATTGCCATGCTGAACAACGGCCGCATCATATTTGAGGGAAGTCCGGATGAAATTCAGCAGGCGCAGGTTCCTGAAATTCAGAATTTCATTTATGGCATGGAAAACCGCCGGAGCGGTTTCAACGGTTCCGGCCATCAAACCTATGTCGAACAAAGGTTCAATCAGGAAAAACTGCGACTGTGTGACCATAACATCACCTTTTCGCTGATTATCTTCACACTGGAAAATTTCAGTGAAATCACCGAGCATGCGGATCACATGGCCGGGCAGACGGTATTGACCAACCTGACAGATCGAATCCGCCATCATATCAATATCACGGATTCCTGTTCCAGGTGCGGGCTGAACAAAATCGCCCTGCTTCTTTCCAATACCGATATCGAACAGGCGCGTGCTTTTTGTCAGCGTCTTTCCAAAGAAATCAAGGGCGATGATCTGCTCGATATCAAACCCTATCCCGGATTCTGCTTTTCAATAAGGGCGGGCTTTGCGCAGGCAACGCGGGATTGCAGCCTGGAAGCTCTTATGGAAAAAGCGGAATCCACCTCGAATCCGTTTTATACATTCAATATTTTCTGATATATGTGGAGGCGTTATGCGGAAATCATCCATTGAAATGTCCGTCGGTATTTTTATGCTGATCGGAATTCTTTGCGTTGGATACCTGACCATTAAACTTGGCAGGATGGAATTGCTGGGAAGTGATTTTTATGAACTCAAAGCCCTGTTTAAATCGGTCAACGGTGTAAAACCCGGCACTCAGATAGAAATTGCCGGTGTGCCGGTCGGCCAGGTCGGAAGCATCCAGCTGGATCAGAAACATGACATGGCGCTGATATGGCTGAAGATCAAAAAAGGCGTTGTCTTGACAGACGATGTGATTGCTTCTGTCAAAACCTCCGGATTGATTGGAGACCGTTATATCAAGCTGACGCCCGGAGGTTCGGACAAAGTCCTGAAGCCCGGCGATCAGATCACCGACACCGAACCCCCGGTCGATATTGAAGACCTCATCAGTAAATATGTGTTCGGAAGCGTTTGATGTATGGCTTTTGTGAACGGTAATCTCACTTCATTGTCGAAAGAAACAGACCTTGACGGCTTCGTAAAAAGTCCGGAGACTGCGTTGCGCTGCATCCTTCGTCGTTGCAGCGTACCCAAAAGTACGCTTCACTCCTCAGGATTTGCACGCCTTGCCTGCGAACTTTTTACAAAGCCGTCCCAAAATCGACTTTTTACGAGGGCATCAGACCTTTATTCATGAAACAAAAACTCAAACAGATCATTGAACAGGCGCTGCAAAACGCCTGTAAAAACGGAAAGCTTCCTTCCGCGGCGTTTCCGGATATTGTCATGGAAGTTCCTAAAACGGCGTCTCATGGAGACTACGCTTCCAATGTCGCGATGGTGTCCGCATCCATTCAGAAGATGGCGCCGCGAAAAATTGCTGAAGCCATTGTAAGCCATATCGTAGATGCGGATCATGTGATAGATCGGGTTGAAATTGCCGGTCCCGGTTTTATCAATTTTCATATCTGCCCCGACGCATGGGCCGAATTTTTAAAGCCGATTCATGCGCAGGGATGCCGCTACGGCGCTGTCAATATCGGGCAGGGCCGGAAAATCCAGATCGAGTTTGTCAGCTCCAACCCCACCGGGCCGCTGCATGTCGGTCATGGCCGGGGCGCTGCCGTAGGCGACAGTGTCGCCAATATTCTGGCTTTTTGCGGTTATGATGTTCAGAAGGAATATTATATCAACGATTCCGGAAGACAGATTCAAACCCTGGGCAGATCCGTTTTCCTGCGTTGTCGTGAGCTGATGGGCGAATCTGTTTTTTTCCCCGAAGACTGTTATCAGGGAGACTACATCCGGGATATCGCCCGGCAAATTTTAGATCAAAAAGGCGCAAGCCTGATGGATCAGTCGGATGAAAAAGCCATCATGGTTTGCGCCCGGTATGCGGCGGCGCTGATTCTGGATGACATGAAACGCGACCTGGAATCTTTCGGCGTCACGTTTGACTGCTGGTTCAGCGAACAGAGCCTGTATGATTCCGGAAAAGTGGCGGATGTCATCGAGATGTACCGGAACCGGGGTATCGTTTACGAAAAGGATGGCGCTCTCTGGTTCAATACCAGTGCGTATGGTGATGAAAAAGACCGGGTAGTGGTGCGTCAAAATGGACAGACCACCTATTTTGCGTCTGATATCGCCTATCACTATCATAAAATTGAACGTGGATTTGAACAGGTGATCGATGTATGGGGTGCAGATCACCATGGCTATATTCCCCGGGTGGCCGCGGCGATTGAGGCCGGTGGTTACGACAGAGACCGGTTTCATGTCATTCTGGTGCAACTGGTAAGCCTGTTGCGCGGAGGTGTTCCGGTGGCCATGTCCACCCGCGCGGGGGAATTTGTCACGCTCAAAGATGTTCTTCATGAAGTCGGGAAAGACGCGGCGCGATTTATTTTTTTAACCCGGAGTTCCGATAATACACTTGATTTTGACCTCGAAGTCGCTGCGCAGAAAACCAACGATAATCCTGTCTATTATGTTCAGTATGTCCATGCCCGGATTTGCAGTATTATCCGGAAACATGGCGAAATGCCGGCCGCCGATGTTTCCGGCGCCGGCACCGATGCCTCAACCGTTTTGCTGAATACGCCCGATGATATCGCCCTCATCAAACTGCTGATGAAATATCCGGAAATTATCCGGCTCAGTGCGGAACTCATGGAGCCTCACCGGATTACCTTCTTTCTGATGGAGCTGGCATCGGCCTTTCACGGATATTATAACCGGCAGCGGGTTCTGACCGATGATGTGCTTCTGACCCGCGCCAGACTGTATCTGATGACAGCCGTCCGGCAGGTGATTGCCAACGGGCTTTCGCTCCTGGGCGTGACGGCGCCGGAATCCATGTGACCATGAGATATCGTCAACCACCTGAGAAAAGCCGTTCATCACTTCATCAGCGACCGCAGAACCAGCAGCAGCGGTCATCACTGTGGATCGGTCTGATATTGTTTATATCGGCATGGGTATTTCTTCTGGGCGTTCTGGTGGGCAGAAAATCGGCGCCCGTCCTGTTGGATTATCGTAAGATAAATACGGAAATCGCCGATCTGGCTAAACGTGCATCAAATAACAAACAGGCGCTGAAACAAGGAGAATCTGATCCGCTGGCAGCTCTGGACGGTCTGGATTTTTATAAAAAGCTGAAGGAAAAAACGCAGGATATTCCTGAACTTCAGCTTCCGCTTCCAGAAAAACCCGCACAGGTTGCAGATGCAATGAAGCCGCTGGCCCGAAAACCGGAAAGCAATTCAGCCGCGGG
>DAIEFO010000093.1 GCA_027325475.1 Desulfobacteraceae bacterium
CCAGGCGTATATCTTTTCGGCGATGGCCGGATCGATGGCATTCACGGTAATCGTGACGTGGCTGACCTGAATCTGCGCCAGTTCGTCAATATAGGGGCCGATGCCAAGTCCGTTTGAGGCCAGACACAGCAGCATGTCCGGATAGGCCGCCCGCACCCGGCGCAGGGTTTCCATGGTTTCTTCCGCGTTTGCGAATGGATCGCCGGGCCCTGCGATGCCGACCACCGAAAGATTCTTCACTTTTTTGAATACCGCATCCAGATACACCATGGCCTGAGCGGGCGACAGCACGCCCGATGTGACGCCCGGACGGCTCTCGTTGATGCAGTCGAATTTGCGGTTACAGAATTTACACTGAATATTGCATCGCGGCGCCACCGGCAAATGAACCCTTCCGAATGTGTGCCGCACCTTGTCGTTAAAGCAAGGGTGATTGCTGATGTCCATGATATGTCCTCCCTTTGAAGCCGCCCCGATGGTTACATGTATGAATAGCCGATGTCCGATGATTTCTGGCGGTGGTCTAAAAGCGTGTTCACGATTGTGTCAAACAGCATCTGCGCCCCCCGGTAGCCGACGTGAAGCACCCGGGCGCCGCCGATCCGGTCATGAATCGGGAATCCCACCCGCACCAGCGGCGCCGAAATTTTCCGGGCCACGGAATATCCCTTGCTGCCGCCGATCAGAAAATCCGGTTTCAGTTTGCGGGCCTCCTCTTCGATTTCGATAAAATCGATATCTTCCATCACATGGATTTCCTTTCCGTTTCCGTTCACAACAACTTCAGCGATTTTATCGGCCAGATGGCCGCTTTTTCCGCCAGAAGCGCACAGCACCGGAATAACGCCGATTTCACTTAAAAATGCGGCAAGCCCCACGACCAGGTCTTCTTCGCCGTAAATCACAGCGGTTTTCTCAGACACATATTTGTGGCCGTCCGCAAAGGCGTCCAGGAGCCTGCCGCGTTCCTCCCGGTATTTTTCCGGAAGTGGTGCTCCGGCGAGGTCCTCCAGCACACTGAAAAACCGGTCGCTTTCATGGACTCCGATGGGAAGTCCGAGGCTGTAAAGCGGAATACCGAATTTATCCAGCAGGCGCTTTCCGGCGCTGTTATTCTGGGCGGAGAGAATCCTGCCGAATTCAATGCTGGCGGCGCTTCCTCCCATCTGCTTGATATCATAGACCGAAGTTCCCCCCTCCGGGATTTTGTGATATTCCTTCCAGGGACTGCCATCCAGCGTCCGGGAATAATCCGGCAGCAGGGTCATCGGCAGATGCATGTCTTCGAAAATTTCTTTCAGATGCCGCAAATCCGCCGGCGACAGCATTCCCGGAAACAGGTTCACCCGATCGTTCGGGGATGCAACCTCCGCCAGAGCCGACACGGTCGCCATGACGGCGCCGTGAAACCCGTCCATGTGTGTTCCCCGGTAACTGGGCGTCGAAACATGCACCAGCGGAATCATCTCATCCGGATTGGCGTCCCGGTACGACTTGATGAACATGGACACATCGTCGCCGATGGTTTCTGAAAGGCAGGTGGTGGCGATGCCGATCAGTTCCGGATGATACTGTTTCTGAAGATTGTCGAACGCTGTTTTCAGGTTGACGCCGCCGCCGAAAATGGCGGTCTGTTCCCCGAAATTCGAGCAGGCGATATCCACCGGCTCCTTAAAGTGGCTGATCAGATACCGCCGCATGTAAGTGGAGCATCCCTGAGAGCCATGAATCAATGGGACGGCGCCCCGGATTCCTTTAAACGCGATCGAAGCTCCCAGCGGCGTGCAGAGCTTGCAGGCGTTTTTGGCGGCGGCGTTGGATTTCTCGATTTTCCGCCGAAGAATGACCGGCCCGTCCAATGGCGGCCCCGCGTTGTCCCGGACAAAGCGCCATACCGGACTGCAAACGCTCTCATAGACTTCCTTGGCGAAATTCAGCATCCCCACATACCCGGCCAGGGGGATTTTGCGTTCATGGTTGTGATCGCAGAAGCCGACGCCCATCTTGAAGGCGATGGGGCGTTCCTTGACGCCGCCGATGACCAGATCCGCGCCCTTCTCGATGATGTATTTGGAAAGCTCGAGGGGGTTGGCGTCATCCACGATCACGGCGCCGTCGTCGCAGATTTCCCTCAGTTCCGCATAGTCTTCCTTGTTGCCGGTCTGAGAACCGGCCAGGACTACCGACATCCCCAGAAGCCGCAGCGCCTTGATGAGTGAAAACGCCTTGAATGCGCCGCCGACATAGATGGCGGCTTTCTTTCCGGCCAGCGCCTGTTTGTATTTCTGAAGCTCCGGATACATCCGGCTGACCTCGTCCCGCACCAGACGGCGGGTGTTTTCCATGATTTCAGGCGTATCGGCGAAACGTTCCGCCACGTCGTAAAGGGCTTTGGACATGTCCTCGACGCCGAAATACGAAACCCGGATGTACGGAATGCCGTAAGTCTCTTCCATCATTTTGGCCAGATATGTCATGGAACCGGAACATTGCACCACATTCAGGGAAGCGCCGTGCGCCCGCTGCACATCGGCCACCCGGCCGTCTCCGGTCATCACCGACACCACCTGCACCCCCATCCGCTCGTAGTAATCCCGGATGATCCAGGCTTCACCGGCGATATTGAACTCCCCCAGAATGTTGATGCTGGTTTTGGAGACGCCGTCGGTCCTCACCTGTCCGATCAGCTTGAACAGGGCTTCGCAGGCCGCCTTGTAGCCGTCTTTCTTGGTGCCCTTGAACCCTTCGGAATGAACGGGCAGCACCGGAATGCCTTTTTCACCGGCGACTTTCCGGCATACCGCCGCCACATCGTCGCCGATGATACCTACGATACAGGTGGAATACACGAAAGCCGCCCTGGGGCTGTAACGGTCAATGAGTTCGGACAGCACGGCGTACAGCTTTTTTTCGCCTCCGAAAATCACATCCTTTTCCTGCAAATCCGTCGAAAAGCTGAGACGGTGCAGTTCCGGGCCGGAAGACAGCGCCCCCCGGATATCCCAGGTATAGGCGGCGCAGCCGACCGGCCCGTGCACCAGATGAATGGCGTCCGCAATGGGGTACAGCACCACGCGGGAGCCGCAGAAGACGCAGGCCCTCTGGCTGATGGAACCCGCCAGACTGTGCTTGTCGCATGTCATCTGGTAGGGCGTATCGCCCTTTTCCCAGATATGATCTTCCCGTTCCTTGAGTATCGATATGCGTGTCATGTCACATCACCAGCTCCATGTTGATGTCTGTCGCGTCGCGGTCTTTTCTGTCCAAAAGCGCATCCAGTATCTTTTCCAGAAAGCGCAGGCCGCCTTTGTACCCCATGGTCGGGAAATAGCTGTGCCCGATCCGGTCAAAGATCGGAAAGCCGTGCCGCACCAGCGGGATGTCTTCGTCTTTGGCGATATATTTCAGATAACTGTTGCCGATCAGCAGATCCACCGGCGACTGTTTGATCCACTGATGCAGCAAAAACATATCCCCGGGCATCTGAATTTTGACCTCGCACGGAGCGTCTTTCACCACTTCCCGGAGGGCCTTTTCAAACTTTTTTCCCGCAGGCGTTCCGGTCACCATATAGACGGGGATCATATCGATGGAGACCAGGAATTTGGCGATGGCCAGAAGCTGATCCGGATCCCCCGCCAGGGCCACTTTTTTCCCGTAAAAGTACTGGTGCATGTCGGAGATCACATCCACTAGCTGCCCGCGCTCCAGGGTCAGGGAATCCGGCACATTCACGCCGGCGATACGCCGGAGGATGTCCACATACATATCCGTGCCATGAAGCCCCATCGGCAAATCGAGAATTTCGCAGGGCACCTTGCATTTGGCGTCCAGAGCCTTGGCCGCAGCGCTTGACGCCAGCGCGCCCAACGCCACGGTTCCCATGCTGGAACCGGCCTGTCTCAGCTCCGGAATCGTGACGCCGCCATCCGGAAACATGCGATACTTCCCGGTCAAAGGCCCGTTCAACACCCTGGAAGTATCCGGAAACATGATCGTCTGAATTCCCATGAGAGAGGCGATGCGCCGGATCTCCTCCATGTCCGATGGTTCCGAATACCCCGGAATCAGGTTGAGGGTTTTGGTTTTATGACCGCTGGATTCCGCAAAATAATCCACCATGGCGCGAGTCATCGTCGAAAATCCGGTTACATGCGATCCCACGTAGCTGGGGGTGTTGGCATGGATGACATATTTGCCGTCCGGAACCTTGCCTTCAGCTTTGGCCTTGCTGATGATCTGCGGAATGTCGTCGCCGATGGTTTCCGACAGACAGGTGGTGTGTACGGCGATAATATCCGGGTTATATACGGTGAAAATGTTATCAATGGCCTGAAGCAGGTTGGCCTGTCCTCCGAAAACCGATGAACCTTCGGTGAAGGCGCTGGTGGCCGCGATTACCGGTTCCTTGAAGTGCCGGGTCAGGGCGCTTCGGTGATAGGCATAGCAGCCCTGGGACCCGTGGCTGTGAGGAAGACAGCCATGAATGCCCAGCGCCGCGTACATGGCGCCGACGGGCTGGCAGGTCTTGGCTGGGTTTATCGTTAACGCGCTGCGTTCGGTCACTTCTTTCGGCGTATGTCTGAGCAGCATAATCTTTATCTCCTGAGTTTATGTGAAACTTTTGTGAAGCCATCATCATTCCCATGCGTAGGTGGCCATCAGTTCCGGGTTTTTCTGCCATGGGGCCTTCATATAGCTCCATATTTTGCTGTTGACCATGCGGTCGATGTCCTTGTAAAAATTGACGGCGCCCTTGAATCCGGCGTAGGGGCCGCCATAGTCATAACTGTGGAGCTGTTTCATGGGGATGCCGTGTTTCTGAACGATGTATTTCTCCTTGATGCCCGCACAGAATATGTCCGGTTTGTACAGCTCGATGAGCTTATCGGTTTCATACTGGCTGAGATCGTCAATGATCATGGTATCATCCGGCATTTCCGGCATCATGCCGTCGTATTTATTGAACGGCAGTCCTTCTCTGGTCAGTCGCTCCATCTCGTCCGGACTTTTACGGGGATTGTATTTTTCAGGATCCGGATGAACTTCCAGCTCCTGAATGTTGCGGCTGTCCGCATCCACCTGGATGGACGGCAGCACATTGCGCCCTTCATAGTCGTCTCGGTGCCCGAACTCGTATCCCGCGGAAAGCGTGGTCATGCCAAGTTCCCGGAACAGATCCTGATAATGATGGGCGCGGGAGCCGCCGACAAAGAGCATGACCCGTTTGCCCTGGGTGCGCGGGTAAATCTCGTCCCTGGCTTTTTCCACCGCCGGCATTTCCTCGGCGATCACGGCCTCCACGCGCGCCGTCAGTTCCGGATCGCCAAAATAGGCGGCGATTTTTCGCAGGGACTTGGCGGTGGCCGAAGCGCTGATAAAATTGATCTTGATCCACGGCAAACCGTATTTTTTCTCCAGCATATCCGCCACATAGTTGATAGAGCGGTGGCACATGATCAGATTCAGGTCCGCGGTGTGGCAATTGGCGAATCCCGATATGGTGGAATTGCCGCTGAAGGTTGAAATCAGCGTCAGGCCGCATTTTTCAAATATCCGCTCCAGTTCAAAGGCATCTCCGCCGATATTGTATTCTCCCAGCAGATTGATCTTGAATTTGCCCTCACGGATGGTGTCGTCGGTACCCACCACATGGGTAAAAATACCGTTATTGGCGATATGATGCCCGGCGGACTGACTGACCCCTTTATACCCTTCACAACTGAACCCGAAAACATTGATGCCCAGTTTTTCCTTCATCTCTTTACAGACGGAATGCACATCATCGCCGATCAGCCCTACCGGGCAGGTAGCGAATACGCCGATGGCCTTCGGCTTGGGATCGAGCAGATCGTAGGCTTCCTGAATGGCCTGCTTCAGTTTTTTTTCACCGCCGAAGATAATTTCCTTTTCCTGCATGTCCGTCGAAAAGCAGTAGGTCATGAAATTATGACCATCCGGTGATGCGTCCGCGTCGGTCTGGTTTCTGCGGGTCAGCCAACTGTAAAAGCCGCAGCCGATCGGGCCATGGGTAATGTTGACAATGTCGCGGCTGGGCCCCAGCACCACGCCCTTACATCCGGCGTAACAGCACCCTCTCTGGCCGATCAGACCGGGAGTGGTGCGGACATTGGCCTGAATTTCCGGCACATCGCCGGTCTCTCCAACCTTATTGATAACGATCTGCCGGGCGCGTTTTCGGGCCACTTTGGTCGGATATTTCGCCAGCATCTCCAGTTTCACTTTCTCCGGCGTCAATCCTTCGGCTTCCAGTACGATATCTTCAAGAGCATCCATTGTTATATCTCCTCCGGCATCTTTCATGCGTCATCCAGAACATCATCACCGAATTCACCGGTTCGAACGCGGACAGCGTCCATACAGGGGGTGACAAAAATTTTACCATCTCCGGATTTTCCAGTCTTGTTGACCCGGATAATGGTTTTGACGGTTTTTTCCACCAGTTTGTCCGGCACCACAATCAGAAGCGCCCGTTTGGGGATCAGTCTTCCGCTTTGTCCGAGCTGGGAAATGGCCTCTTCATAGCCCTGTTCAGCCCCTTTCAAAAGGTGCATGTCCACAAGCCCTTTGCCTCTGCCCAGCGCGTCCCTGGCGGTGACGGAAGATATTCCGGCATCGGACAATGCGCGTTTGGTTTCATTCATCTTGTTCATGCGGATGATGGCGGTGATTTCCTTCATAGCTTCACCTCGGTCATTTCGCCGGTCGCCGTCTCCTTGATTCCTGAACTGATGGTGTAGGATTCCTCCACCGGAATCACGAAAATCTTCCCGTCGCCGTAAGCGCCTTTATCTCCGGTTCTTGCCGCTTTGATGATTGTTTTGATGACAAAATCCTTGTCCTGGTCTTTGACCACCGCCAGAATCATTTCTTTGGGGATTTCATCATAGGTGACTTCGCCGATCTTGATGCCCCGTTGTTTTCCGCGGCCCACAACAGACATTTTGGTGATGCCCGGAAATCCGGCCTCCATGAGCGCCGCCAGGACATTATCTACTTTTTCAGGTCTTACGATGGATCGAATCATTAACATTTTTAACGACTCCTTATTTTATAAAATTCATTACCGACAGGGAAAAGCCTGAAGGCCGTCATCACATCCGGCGCCTTCAGCGTTCAGTTTTTTCAGCCTGATGGATCAAGTCGCCAGCCCGTGTTCGATCAGCATTTTTTCCAACTCTTCGATCTCAAGGGGTTTGGGGACAACAAACATCTGGTTGTTTTCTATTTTTTGGGCCAGCGTGCGGTATTCCTCCGCCTGAGAATTCTTCGGATCATATTCGATTACGGTTTTCCGGTTGATTTCCGCCCGCTGTACGATGTTGTCTCTGGGAACAAAATGGATCATCTGCGTTCCGAGCTTGTCTGCAAAAGCCTCGATCATATCCTTTTCGAAGTCCACGTTGCGGCTGTTGCAGATGAGTCCTCCCAGCCGCACACCGCCGGCCTCCGCGAACTTGACGATACCCTTGCTGATGTTGTTGGCGGCGTACATGGCCATCATTTCACCGGAAACGACGATGTATATCTCTTTGGCCTTGCCTTCCCGGATCGGCATGGCGAACCCGCCGCAGACAACGTCCCCGAGAACGTCATAAAAGGCATAATCCAGTTTTTCGCTTTCGGCGTACGCGCCCAGTTGTTCCAGAAGGTTGATCGAGGTGATGATTCCCCGGCCCGCACAGCCGACACCCGGCTCAGGGCCTCCGGATTCGGTGCACAAAACACCGCTGAACCCGACTTTTCGCACATCTTCAAGTTCTACGTCCTCACCTTCCGCTCTTAACGTATCCAGCACCGTTCTCTGGGCAAGCCCTCCCAGCAGCAGGCGGGTGGAGTCCGCCTTGGGGTCGCAGCCGACCACCATGACTTTTCTGCCCATTTCCGCAAGACCGGCGACCGTGTTCTGCGTGGTTGTGGATTTTCCGATGCCACCTTTTCCGTATATGGCTATTTTTCTCATGACACATTCTCCTTTAATTGGTTTACAACAATGACGACTTCGTAAAATGTCCGGATGCTGCGTTGCATCCTTCGTCAACAATAACTGTACGACTGTTTCCGAATCCTGTGAAATTTGAAATTATGTAAAAGCAATTAA
>DAIEFO010000094.1:0-6630 GCA_027325475.1 Desulfobacteraceae bacterium
CCAGACTGGCCTTGAAGACGGCTTTGCGTTTTTCAAGAAAAGCTGTTGTCCCTTCCTTGGCGTCCGGACTGGCCAGGCACAGGGCGAACGCATCGATTTCCATAGCACATCCGGTCTTGAGATCAACCCCCATACCCGCATTGATCACCTGCTTGGCGGCCCGAAGCGATACCTTCCCCTTCTGGGAAATGGCTTTGGCTGTGGCCATGACTTCGGTCATCAGCGCATCCGCAGCCACCACCTTGTTGACCATACCGATCTCTTTGGCTTCGGCGGCGGAAATCATTTTGCCCGTAAAGATCATCTCTTTAGCCTTGTTCATCCCGATCAGCCTGGGCAGGCGCTGAGTGCCGCCAAAGCCGGGAATAATCCCCAGGGTAATTTCGGGAAGCCCGAATTTGGCGTTTTCCGATGCATAGATGAAATCACAGGCTAAGGCAATTTCGCTGCCGCCACCCAGTGCAAAACCATTGACAGCAGCAATCACTGGAATGCTCAGGCATTGCAGTTTGTTGACGGCTTGCTGCCCTTTCGCTCCGAACTGTTTGCCCTGAAGCGCACTGCTCCTGGCCAGTTCCGTGATATCGGCGCCTGCCACAAAAGATTTATCGCCCGCACCAGTCAACACCAGCACCCGGATATCTTCATCGCCAGCAATGGCATCCAGCGCCTGAGACAGCTCTCCGAGCAGCTCGGCATTCAGCGCATTCAATGCCTTGGGCCGATTGAATGTTATTGTGGCAATCCCCGCTTCTGCCTGAAACAGTAAATTTTTAAATTCCATGATATCATCCTCCGTATCGTTATATTAGATTTGACGACTTCGTAAACAGATCAAGATCGCTTAAAACTTTTGTGGTTTCCAGGTCTGGTATTTTCTCCCACACCCCGAATCTCTGCCGGACGTTGATGCTGCCGTTCATAAAAAGCTGTCGGATTGGTGTCTTTGACATAGCGTGCAACGCCGTCAGCAATAGCGTCGCATATCCGGGTCTGGTACTCCGAGCTGGTCAGCCGTCTGCATTCCCGTTCATTACTGAGAAAGGATGTCTCCACCAGAACAGACGGCATCTGCGCGCCCAGAAGCACATAAAAAGGCGCTTTTTTGACACCTTTATTTTTGATCTCATTATACTTTTTTCCCAGTTCCCGGCACACATCATCCTGGATACTTGCAGCAAGACGGCTGGATTCATTGACTTTGGCATTTTGCATCAAATCGGACAAAATGCTCTGCAAGTCACTGATATTTTTGGTTGATGTCGCATTTTCACGGGCTGCCACCATAATGGAATCGTCGTCGGTTGCCAGATTCAGGAAAAAGGTTTCAATCCCATAGGCGTCATGGTTCTTTGCGGCATTGCAGTGAATAGAAATAAAAAGATCCGCATTTTTGGTATTGGCCAGAGCCGTTCTTTCCTCAAGTGTCAGATAGCGATCTGTGGTGCGGGTCAAAATTACCTCGCAATGCAACTCTTCTCTCAGTCTGACCGCCAGTTTTTTAGCAATGGCCAGGGTAATATCCTTTTCATAAACGCCCTTGACAATGCCGGACGCTCCAAAATCTTTGCCGCCATGTCCAGGATCAATAATGATACGGTTGACACCCAGCGCCAACTGCTTGGCCAGCGCGCTGGGAGCTATCCGGACATTTTTCAGATTTTCTTTGCTTTTCTTCAAAGAGATTTTGGAATTTCCCTTATGTAAAAGCGGGATTTTAGGCTTGGAAAACGCGTGGTGGTCCTCCGGGGAGTGCCCTTTTGAGGCACGAGCCATGGCAGGCTCACGGACAGTCTCACTTCCCCAGATATCCAGAATAATCCGGAATGGATTGTTGAGAGAAAAAATCTTATAGGTTTTAAATGACTTGATGTCCACCACCACACGAACCGATTCGAGCGTAAACTGGCCGGCCCGTGCATCCACCAGCAAATCATCGTTGATGGGAATAATACTCTTGATTTTTTTGCTCAGTTTGCTTTTGTCGAAATCGATATACAATCGCTGGGGTTTATCGTTCCCCTTGTCCTTTTTGAGCAGTTTGTGTTTGTAGGAAGTCTCTTTATCGGCATTGATGACAATCCGGGTATAGCTGGGATTGGACCATACCCTGAGGCCGGTGATGTGACTGTAGCCTGAAGCCGGTGGACAAGAAGAAACGGGAATTTCGGTGGAAACCTTGCTGGATTCTTCACCGGTATTGGAGGATTTTGAGGCTTCGGCTTCGGTTGCCTGAGGGACCTTACAGGCTTTCGGATTGGAAAGCCTGTCAATGGCTTCCCTGGCTTTTGAAATATGACTGCTTTTGGGATATCGTTTGATTATACGTTCATAGCAGTCTATAGCTTCTTTTTTGTCTGAAGGCTTGAAGGAAATCCGGTATAGCTCATCATACAGATAGCCGGACATATACAAACCATCCGATGCCATCGAACCATCGGGAGCGGCTTTGTAAACGGCCTGATACTGATCAATGCACTGAAGCCAGTTGTGTCGGAGCTTCTGTTTTTCAGGGCTGTTCAACAGCTTGTGATAGCAGCTTTCGGCCTTTGCATAAGCATCTTTGGTGGTGGATGCCGAAGACAGGGATGCCCATGCGGCGGAAAGGATGATCGTCAGAACAATTAGTTTTAATAAGACAGAACGGTTAATCATTATATCATCATTTCCGCAGGGCTCAGTTTCGAGACTGAATCGCTTCATGCCGAAGCTCGTTCAGACAGTTTAACGCATCCAGCGGCGTCATGGAAGTTATTTCAATGTTCACCAGTTTTTCGATCACCGCATTTTCGGGTTCCGGGAAAAGCGCCAATTGTGCAGGAGCCGGCTTTGAAAATTTTTTTTCAGCATTCAGGGACAGTGTTTTCTGAAACTGATGATTCCCGGATTCAATATCATTCAGGATGGTTTTGGCATGGCGGACAACAACCTCCGGGATACCGGCCAGCCGCGCTACCTGAATACCATAACTGCGGCTGGCGCCGCCTTCCACCAGTTTGCGGAGAAAAACAATCTGGTCCCGCCATTCTTTCACACTGATATTGTAATTTTTAACCCGCGGTTTGATCTGCTCTAAAGCCGTCAGCTCGTGATAATGGGTTGCAAACAAGGTTTTGACACCCTTGTCCCACAAATCGTGCAGGTAGCACACAACCGCCCAGGCGATACTGAAGCCGTCAAAGGTGCTGGTGCCCCGGCCTATTTCATCCATAATCACAAGGCTCCGGGGCGTAACACCATTCAGGATATTGGCAGTCTCCTGCATTTCGACCATGAAGGTACTCTGGCCGCTCGACAGATTGTCCAGTGCGCCGACACGCGTAAAAATCTTGTCTGTCACAGATATGGCGGCTGACTTTGCCGGAACAAACGACCCCATCTGAGCCATCAGAACCTGAAGGGCGACCTGCCTGAGAATCGTGGATTTACCCGCCATGTTGGGGCCGGTAATAATCAGCACCTGATGCTCCGCATTATCCATAAAAATTGAATTGGGAACAAACCGCTCTCCTGTGATCATTTGTTCTATCACAGGATGGCGTCCATCTTCAATGGAAAGAATGCCGTCCGTTCGGATTTCAGGACGGACATAAGCGTACTGGTCGGCCACATAGGCCAGACCCAGCAAACAGTCAAGGCTGGCAACCATGTCCGCGGCCTGTTGAATTGCCGGATAGCTGTCCGATGCCGTTTTGCGGATATCCATGAAAATCTGATATTCCAGCGCTGCCCGCTCTTCTTCTGCATGAAGGATTCTGTTCTCGAACGTTTTAAGTTCATCGGTAATATAGCGTTCGGCGTTAACCAGTGTCTGTTTGCGAACATAATGCGCAGGAACGGCGCTGGACTGATTTTTGGACACCTCGATAAAATATCCGAACACCTTGTTATAGCGAACTTTCAGGGTTTGAATCCCCGTGATCTGCCGCTGTTCAGCCTCAAGTTTGGCCAGCCATCCCTTGCCGTCCCGGCTGATCTGAATCAATTCATCCAGCCCCGCGTGAAAACCAGGCCTGATCATATCGCCTTCATGCGTCACCGGCGATGCATCTTCCCGAATCGCATTCCGGATCAGGGTCGCCAGTGTTTCAAGCGCTTGCAGATTGAAGCCGAACAAATCCCACTGAAAAAGTTCAGCGGTAAAATCCGCCAGACAGCGTCGAACATCCGGAAGCGCTTCAAGGGACATCCCGAGTGCCAGCAAATCCCGGGCGTTACAGCGGTTCATGACAATTTTGCCGCTCAGCCGTTCGATATCTCCAACTTTTTTTAAAATGTCGCGGACTGCCTGTGTCAACGAAATCCTGGACACCGCTTCCTCGACCGCATCAAGGCGCTGACGGATTTTATCGGTATCCATCAGCGGGTAGCGCAGCCAGTTTTTCAGCCGTCTGCCGCCCATGGCGGTCATGGTATGATCCAGAACGTTCAGCAGCGTTCCCTTGCGGGTGTCTCCCTGGATGGTTTTCATCAGCTCCAGGTTACGGCAACTGACATCGTCCACCAGCAAAAACTGGCTCTGAAAATAGGTCTCAATCCGGGAAACATGAGACATGGCCTGTTTTTGCGTATCCTGCACATACGCCATCAGCGCACCGGCCGCACCGACCCCTGCCGTCAGCGACTCACACCCAAACCCTTCCAGTGAATGGGTCTGAAATTGTTCAATAAGCTTTTCACGGGCCGTACGAAACTCAAAATGCGGATCATCGGTGTACGTCACAGCCTTTCCGGCAAGCATATCCCTTATGTTGTCGAAGGCAGCTTCCTGGGATGCCGCCTTGGGCAGAAGAATTTCGCGCGGCGATATCCGGCTGACCTCATCTCTGATGACACCCCATGTTTCAGATTGGGTCACACGGAATGCGCCCGTGGAAATATCCAGACAGGACAGGCCGACAGCATTCCCGATGCAGCAAAGCGCCAGAATGAAATTATTGGTTTTTCCATCGAGAAACACATCCTCCAGAAGCACGCCGGGCGTAATGACCCGAACCACTTCACGCCGGACAAGCCCTTTGGCCAGCGATGCATCTTCGGTCTGATCGCAGAGGGCGACTTTGAATCCCTGATCGATCAACTTCGAGATATAGCCCTGAACCGCCCTGTACGGCACCCCGCACATGGGGACCGGAAATTCGTTCGTCTTGTTTCGTGAAGTCAGTGCGATGTCGAGAATGGGGGATGCAATCTGCGCGTCTTCGAAGAACATCTCATAAAAATCTCCCATCCGGTAAAACAGCAGCGCGTCGGGATTCTCGCCTTTGATGGCGAGATATTGTTTCATCATGGGAGTGGCTTCAGACGGGTGCATATCAGAGGCAACCAATCCGGTTTTCGTCATGTATTCTCAGCGGGAGGTTCCGGCTGCGGGGTCACCTGCGGCTGGGATGCTGATGCCTGAAGATTGCCGAGTTCCTTCTTGAGCGACGATATGGTCTGCTCATGACCGCTGATGGTTTCATTCAGGGCGCGGGTGGTTTTACCGGTCTTAAAACGATATGGCAGCGTCAAAAAATAAGCGATCAGAAACCCGACTAAAAAAAACGCCAGTATCAGCATTCCGTTGGAAATTCCGGTGCAGTGAAAATCACCCAGAATCCAGAGATTGAGCTGGATATCGGGCTTTACCATCAGGTATTGCTGGTTCTGGTAGATGACAAGAACGAAAAAACCCACCAGCACCAGAGAGAGAATGATTTTGATTTTTTTCATGGGCAGCTCCTTATACCCTCCGGATCAAAGGGATGGCTTCAAAAGGGAAAACAGCGGCTTCAGGGAATGATATGTGGCCGTCAGATGCTCCGGAATCACCCGGATATCCGCAAAAACCGTCAATGCGTTGGTGTCGCCGAACCAACGGGGAACGATATGAAAGTGCAGATGCTCTTCGACACCAGCGCCAGCCACTTTGCCCAGATTGAGCCCTACATTGAATCCATCGGGTTTCATAACTTCTTTTTCGATCCGGACCGCATGTTCCACGGTTACCAGCATGTCCCGCATTTCATCCCGTGTCAGTTGATCGAGCCTTGACAGATGACGCACCGGCGCAACCAGAAGATGGCCGTTGATATAGGGGTATTTGTTCATCACCACCATGGTGGTGGTGCCTTTGTACAGCGTAAGATCGTCGTGCAGCGACAGCGCATTGCAGAAAACACAGCCTTCTTCTTTTTCTCCCTTGATATATTCGATGCGCCAGGGAGCCCACATGGTTTCCAAAGTCGTGTTCCTCCTTGTTGGACGTCAAAAAAGATGTACTGGGTTTCAACTTACGATGTAACAGGTAAAAACTCAACAACTTTTTCCCTGAAGCGGGATGAGTTCCAGATCTCCCCACAGTCCCATATCTTTTCCGATGATGACGGCCAGCCCGATGACACCGGGGATGTTCTTCCCGAATTCGACAGCGGTCTGAATGTCTCTGGAAGTCTGTACGCGGTTGCCCACGGCCGTGGCCACGGCATCCGCAAGCGCGCAGGAATCGGACATCACGCATACGGCATCGGCTTTTCCAAAACTCAGGGAATGCCCTACGGTTCCTGAAGATGTACAGAGGGAAACCGGATGGGGCGATGGCGCCACGCGAAGCCCTACTCTCAGACTCAACGGCGATTTTCCAGCATA
>DAIEFO010000094.1:6640-8030 GCA_027325475.1 Desulfobacteraceae bacterium
CCTCGTCAGAATGCGCCAACAGATCTCTGCCCACGCTTTCCGCGATGGCGCCGGCAACCGCAGCCATCGGCCCGACACCGGCTTTTTCACCAGCCGCTGTCATCTCACGAACGATGGCGGGCGCTGGCCCCGAAACACGCCAAGGATGAAGCGTTGTCAGAAATTCTGGATATTGTTCGATATAATTCTCGATATAACTTCGATATCTCAGAATACTTTCACGGGTGACCATTTCCAGAGACGAAGACGCGCTGATCAGCAGGTCGGTCTCTTTTACCACCACCCGGAATACCACCAGCCTCTTGCTGTGGATGAGATTTCGATATGTTCGAGGCTCGCCTTTCATCAGAAAACCCAAAATCGACTTTTTACGAAGCCGTCAATGTTCTTCAAGTACAATGCCTACCTGCTTAAGTAAATGCGCTTGTTCCGCCTTCAAATGTTGACGATCAGGACTGATTGCAATCATATCATTGAGCGTATTCAACGCATCATACCATATACCGGCTTCGGCGTACGTTGAAACATTTTCCTGAGAACTGCCATCAGACAGCCTCGCCTGAAGCGCCGAAGACAGCGATATGCGTTCGATATCTCCGCCTGCTACAATATCTTTGGAACGGTGCTCTGAATCTATAATTATGGCAACAAACCATTTGTAGGTTTTACCCACAGCAAGTCGCACCTTGCCATCACTCAGACGGATTTTATGAATTCCGGCTTCAATGGGCGGGGACATCTGTGTCTGCCACAATGGGCCAACCGCCGTGTCATCCAGAATTGTAATTTCGATGGGATAATCACACTTGCGGGATAGATGCCAGTACAGGACCGGTTGTTCCATAACAGTTGCCCCTGTATGTCTTGGAACCAGAGCCGTAATCAGTGGATACCGGGAATCCGATCCCCGGTCAGAACCGCCGACCCGGCTGTCCGGCATTCCTCGCAGCGGCGGTTTGTACACAGGATACGGCAAAGGGGCTTCCGACTTTTGACTGCCTTTAGAGCTGCTCTCTGATGTCGTGGACTGAGACTGCAGATCGGAACCCGGCAGTTCAATCGGATGGCAGACTGCGATCAAAACCAAAAAACACAGGGCCAAAAACAAATTGAATCGCATGACCTGAATCTCCTTTTTCAAACCGATAAATCCGGACATAAAGATTTTTCTCAGCGAATTGCATTTGAGCTAAATCCAATTGCATTTTGCACTTTTATCAGGTAGAGAGAACGAAAACAATTTATATTTTATGAGATAAAAAGCAATGACTCTTCAAATTCTCTCAATATCCTGATGCAGTATTTGGAGGTAAGCATTTAAATGCCTGTCGGTGCTCATGTGCTGCTGAATGAAGTCCGAAGGAAAAACCGCCATGAATCCTTCTGAAAC
>DAIEFO010000095.1:0-3407 GCA_027325475.1 Desulfobacteraceae bacterium
ATTTGTGCGATTTGTCTGCGAACTTTTTACGAACCTTCCGGAACTCGACTTTTTATGAGACCATCAAATTTGGACTGCGGGGCGGCTGGTTTTCCGCAGACGATTTTGCAATGAATTCTGAAATGTATATAATCAAGAATATCGTCAATAATTTCAATATGATGTTATTTATGGTCAAAAAAATCGTCTGCGGAAAACGATATATTTATATAAATCGGTTAGTTAAGTCTGGTTTGATCTTTTCAAAAGGGCTTAAAAATTTACCGGGAGGCTTTTTTGGGGGGGGGTGCGTCGGAAAATGCTTGCAACTTCCTGATTTTTTAATTATATGAAACCCCAGAGTCTGAACACTTGCCCCGCTTTGAGGGGATTGAGACTCTACTGCCTCTTCTGAATTTCTGGCATCAACCCGGAATGACAGTTGATGAACTGAAAGATCAAATGGATATGATAGACAACGGAAAACCTGTAACAATGATAACCGAATCGGCAGACTTTGATTACCGCAAGGCTATTCAAAATGCTACGACGGTTGACGATATAGAGATGTATTCAAGACGATGAATTTGATGTGATTATTAAACGAGTCCGGATTCATTTGCCGGACTCGTTCAATCAAGCCCCCTTCCTTGCCGCTCCCAGATAACACGCAAAAAACCCAAGCCCGACAGCGTTGTTTTTTATACCCAGTGAAACGGTAATAACCGGGTCAGCTTAGATCTGAACACCGGCCTCGCTTTGAGGGGATTGAGACGCCAATAAAGCCTTTATAACCTTCCATATCCGCAGTTTGTCTTTACCCCGCTGGAGAAAGGCGTTTAAGGAAAACGCAGTTTGCAACCGCTTGGAGTATAGCCTGTGCATAGCAGAACAGGCGTTGCGCTTCTGGGATAAAATACAGGTAAATTTCTGACACGATCTGATTGCATTTATATTGGCAAATTCGATTGTAAAGATTATCATCACGCAACACCATTAAGGGCAATGCTGAAGCCGAACGATGACAGCGGAATGGGAAATCGTCATGGTTGGCAACCAAAAAGAGAGGTTTTCATGAACCTATCTGAAACATCTTCCGATCTGTCGCCGGCGGCGCTTTTCCGGAAATCTGCCTGTACTGAAAAATCGGGTTTGATGTCCACCTTATTGTCACATTTTGTCATTTTCCTTCGACTGATTTATCAGAACCTGTGAAATCGGCCGTCATGTCCGGTTCTTCTTGATGCCAATGGATATTGAACCCCATGAGTATTTTTATCTTTTCATCAGGTTAACTTAAAAATTTCGGGAGGATTTCTATGGCCAACGTTTATCTTTCATTTCTGGGCACGAGTGACTATATAGAATGCCATTATTTAACTGGCGATTTTAAGACCCCCGCACTGGTTCGGTTTGTCCAGGAGGCGACCATTCTGCAAAGCTGCACCGAATGGAGCGCCGAAGACCGGATTATTATCTTTACTACCGAGGATGCCGAGAAAAAAAACTGGAAGGATGACGGACATCGTGATTTCAGGACAAAAGAAGCCAAGCGCTGCGAAGGGCTGGAAACCCGCCTGAAAAAACTGGCCTTGAAAACACCATTTAAAAATATTCCGATAAAGCCTGGTTATGACCAGGATGAAATATGGCAGCAGTTCGATGCCGTATTCGATGTGCTGAATCCCGGAGACAATGTCATCTTTGACGTAACCCATGCGTTTCGTTCCATTCCCATGCTGGCGCTGGTTGTGATTCAATATGCCAGGGTATTCAAATCCGTCACACTGAAAGGAATATATTATGGTGCGTTTGAGGCGCTGGGAAGTGCTCTGGAGGTAAAGGCCATGTCAGAGGAAAGACGCAATGCTCCGCTGGTGGATCTGACGCCTCTTGCCCAATTGATGGACTGGACCGTTGCGACAGACCGGTTTCTGAAAAGCGGCGATACCGCTCTGATGGGTGAATTGGCGAAAAGCAGTGTCGCGAATATTCTCAAAGGCTGTAAGGGGAAAAATGCAGACGCTCAGGCGATCAAAAATATGCAAAACCCCCTTAAACAAATGAGTTTGATGCTTTCAACCTGCCGTGGTCGAGACATAAGTCCAGTTGCAGAAAAGTTGAAACAGGCGGTGGCGGCTTGCCGCGATATGGAACTTTTGCTGCCGCCTTTCAAAAAATTGTTCAACCGTATCGAGGAAGGGATTAAAGATTTTTCCGGGAATTATCTGGCGGATGGTTTTGCAGCGGTTCGGTGGTGTTGTGAGCATAATCTGATCCAACAGGGCTTCACCATTCTGGAAGAACTCTTGATTTCTTTTGTCGTGAAAGAAACCGGCGGCGATGAATCGGATAAAAACTTGAGAGATATCGCTTCTCAGTCTTTTAAAATCATCAGTCTAAAAATCCAGAAAAAACCAGACGAATGGAAGAAGCCTGCCGGTAAGAGTGAAAATATAGATATTACGAAACGAATGATTGCATTTATCCTCAGCCAGGGGGATATTTTTGCCAAATATGAGAGTATTTGTACCTTACGCAATGACCTGAACCATGCAGGTAATGTTGATAATGCAAAGCCTGTTGCAAATGCAGATGACTTTGCCAAAAAACTCAAAGAATTGTATGAAGCGGCGGAGTGCATTCTCACGCATTGTCAATGCTGATCGGGTTATACGGCAAGCGGTTTCAAGTGGCGCTTTTTGCCCTCGAACCATCCCCCGCTGGGGGGGCTTAAGGAAAACGCAGTTGGTAACCGCCTGGAGTATGATTGTCATTCCACAGAGAGGGTCTTGCCATGAATTTGTCCGATACGGATATCAGAGATCTTCAATATGCCAAATGTCTTCTTGAAAACCCCGGATTTGCCGCCAGAATCATGAACTATGTCGGTGCGCCCATCGAGAAGGGGCTGAAAATGCTTCCGTCGGGCTGGGCCAGCACGGTTGCGGCGGCAACCCGTGTGTCGCTTGAAAAAGCGCTGATGGTCTCGTTACAGACACTGGACACCAGCACCCGGCCGATCATGCCGCAAAACTTTTTGCACAAAAGCCTTGTTGTGGCATCCGGAGCCGTTGGCGGCGCTTTGGGTCTGCCCGCTTTGGCCATCGAACTTCCACTTTCGACCTGTGTGATGCTCCGCTCGATTGCCGATATCGCCAGAAGCCAGGGCGAACAATTGCAGACGCGCGACGCCCAGCTTGCCTGTATCCAGGTTTTTGCGCTGGGGGGACGCAGCGATAAGGATGACGCTGGCGAGTCCGCGTATTTCATGTTACGGGCCGCCCTCGCAAAGTCTGTAACCGAGGCGCTGGAATATGTGACAGAAAAGAGCGTTATCGAAGAGGGGTCGCCGGTGCTGATCCGCTTGATTGCCCAGATTGCGGAGCGTTTCGAGATCAATGTGACGGAAAAACTGGCTGCCGAGT
>DAIEFO010000095.1:3416-7969 GCA_027325475.1 Desulfobacteraceae bacterium
TCGAGCTGGGCCCGCACGGTTGCGGCGGCAACCCGTGTGTCGCTTGACAAAGCGCTGATGGTCTCGTTACAGACACTGGACACCGGCGCCCGACCGATCATGCCGCAAAATTTTTTTCACAAATGCCTTGTTGTGGTATCCGGAGCCGTCGGTGGGGCTTTGGGCCTGCCCGCTTTAGCCGTCGAACTTCCACTTTCGACCTGTGTGATGCTCCGCTCGGTTGCCGATATCGCCAGAAGTCAGGGCGAACAATTGCAGACGCGCGACGCCCAGCTTGCCTGCATCCAGGTTTTTGCGATGGGAGGACGCAGCGATAAGGATGACGCCGGCGAGTCCGCGTATTTCATGTTACGAGCCGCCCTTGCGAAGTCTGTAACCGAGGCGCTGGAATATGTGACAGAAAGGAGCGTTATCGAAGAGGGCGCGCCGGTGCTGATCCGCTTGATTGCCCAGATTGCGGAGCGTTTCGAGATCAATGTGACGGAAAAACTGGCTGCCGAGTGTATTCCGCTGGTCGGGGCCGCCGGAGGTGGGGCCATCAACCTGATGTTCATCAATCATTTTCAGAACATGGCGCACGGCCATTTCATCGTCCGCCGCCTCGAAAGAGCCTATTCACCGGAAGTTGTCAGGGCGACATATCTCAGATTATAGGGTGGTTTCCAACATAGAAGCTGCCATTTGGGGAAAGAAATGCACTTCGTCCAGAAAGCAGCAGATCATCCCCTCACCTCCCGCCGGACACTTTCCGTATATGGGATGCCCTCCCAGTGGGGATTTTGATCAACGATCACTGTCTCAAACATGGCAACTCCGAATATTATGGATTTTATCCGGAATATACTGCGAACAATGGGCGGGTTCAAGCAAAAACCCGATGTTCCCGTGCTGTTTTGGTCACATTTTCCGATATATCTTCGACTAATTTGTTAAAGCCCATGAGACGAATTGATAAAATCCGCCTCATTGCAGGGCGTTCCAAAACATATTGCCGATAAGGAAGGTGCCCATGAGTACAGCCGCCGCAACACTGATCCAGACAGAATCCAGCGCCGTATTGTCAGAATCGTCCGTTTCCCTGGTTGAAGATGAATTTATCGGGCTGGGCGATATCAACACCGTCAAAATTGAAGTGTTTCAGCATCAGGCCCGTCAGGTGCTGTCTGAAATCGAGGAATACACACGGGAGAACCGATGGCACGACATTCTGGCCATGTTTTACCCGGTCGAATCCAGATTGCCGGAACTGGCGGAAAAGGGTGTGGACGTTGAAATCCGCTTCAGGCTGGGGTTTGTGCTGGGTCAGGTCAAACGCTTCGATGAAGCATTGTCCGAACTGACTCTCTGTGTGACGCGTGATCCGGAAAATTTTCAGTATCACAGTTCTCTGGCTTACACCGCTTACAATTCCCTTTATGCCGCCAAAAACCGGGAAATCGTTCTGGCCGGCAATCTCAAAAAGCAGCGGGTTGAGCTGGCGCATCGCCATTTTCAGAGAGCACAGCTTCTGCGGCCGGACGGCGTCACCAATTTTTATCGGGAAGGCATGCTGTTCAAACAACTGGAAGGAAAGCCGGATCGCGCCCTGACCCTGTTTAAAACCGCGGTGATCCACTGGGAAGCCCTGACGGCGACGCAGCAAGAAGAACGGCATCAGGAAAAAAAGAACTATATCAAATCGCTGTATCAACTGGCCAGTGTGCTGATAGATACCGGCAATGCCAAAGAGTCTCTCCGGCTGCTCAAAATCTGTCTGGCCGAAGATGAAAAAAGCAATCACCTGTCGCTGCTGTTCAAGTATTTTGCGCTGGGAAAAGTCAATTATCATCTCAATCAACTGGCGGATGCCCGCGATGCGCTGCTGTTTGCGCTCAAGTGCACCAATGACGCCAACGACGATTTCGTGCATGAGCTTTTAGCCAGAACTTATCTGGGCATGGACAATCTGAGCCGGGCGTGGGAAATCATAGACAAGGCGCCCGTCAAAGCCAGACGTGCATATTACCGCTGGACCGAGGCCGATATTTTGTGTGCGATGAAAGCCTTCGACAAGGCCCGTACGGTGCTCATTCAATGTCAGGAACGGGACAACCGTTCGCGTCACAAGTCATTGATCCGGCTTGTCCGCATCGAATATCTCTGCGGCAACTATCAGAAGGCGTCTGACTATGCCGAAGCCGCCGTGCGGTTCTTTCAGGAAAAATGGGGGAAGCCTTTGGATGACGGCTTGTTCTGGCAGTCCGCCAGTCAACTGCGTCTGGGAAATCTGAGAGCCGCCCGAACCCTGGCGATGTCGTTGAAAGCGCAGAACCCCCGGCATGAAAAGCTGGGCAAGCTGATGGTGGCTCTGGAGAAAAGCGATAAAATTGTGCCCGGCGCTTCCTGAATGCCGGAGAAGTCTGCCGCGCCGGGAGAGCCTTCGCGGCTTCCGGCCATTTTCAAGTGCACAAAAATAGGGAAAGGAGGACATTGTGGGCACGTCATCCACTTTACAGAAACAGACGACATCATCCATTGACTACAAGCTTCTGATGTCCCGCCTGGAGGCTGAGATCATTCAGGGAAGCGATCCACAGCGGTGTTTGCAGATTCTGGAGCAGTCCGCCATATGGGAGAATCTGCCTCCGGAAAATCAGCTCAAGTGGGCGAATCTGGCGCAGGTGGCCGGCGCTGTCGAAACGACGATCGCCGTTTATGCGCATCTTCACCGGATGCACCCGGAACTGGAAGCGGCGTGGCGCGAACATATCGAACTCATGATTTTGCTGGATCGGCGCACGGAAGCCGCTCAGGTGGTGGCGGCCGCAAGACCTCATTTGGGGGCGGATCAGCTTCAGGCGTATTTGAATCAAACGCAAACCACCGCGCCGCAGCATCCGGAAGCCGATATTATCTCCGCTTCACAGCCTTTTGAGAGTATGCGGACCCGCAGCCAGGCCATCGAACATTATCTCGGTCTGTTTTCGGGAAGGCCGGATTGTTTCGCCCGTCAGTGGGCCGACCGCGCCGATCAAAAGCAGGGCTATGTTCCGGTAAAGCGCCCTCTGGAGTCTAAGGATATCGAAGATCACATCATGGGCAGGCTGACGTATGGCATTTATCTGCTCAGCGCTGACGCGACGGTCAAGACGTCGGTGCTGGATGTGGATCTGGTTCAGAAATTTCGTCAGCCCAGGCTGCCATCCGCGGATGTTCAGTTGGTGCGGCGGGAGCGGGATTATCTGGTGCAGCGGATTTCCGAGATATCCATAGCCGCGGGGCTGCATCCCATTGTGGAATTCAGCGGCGGAAAGGGCTTTCATTTCTGGTACTGTTTCGAGTCGCCGGTTTCCGCGATTTTTGCCAGGGGATTGCTGGAACGGATTCGCGGCGGCATTGCCGGTGATTTGTCGGCATTTAATCTGGAAGTGTTTCCCAAGCAGGACCATCTGTCCGGAAAAGGCTATGGCAATCTGGTCAAGCTGCCGCTGGGCATTCACCGCGTATCCGGAAAGCGTTCCTGGTTTATTGAATGTCATGATCGGACGGTGGAATCTCAACTGGCGTTTTTATCGAAAGTTGCGCCCATCGCGATGAGCGGTATTCAGGCGCAGCCTGTGGAAACAGCGTCTTCTGCACCGGTGGTGCTGCATCCGCGTTTCAAGGAATGGGCGGACGCCTGGCCGGAGCTGTATCGTCTGGAGCAGTGTTGTCCGCCGCTGGCGCAGATCATGGCCTCGTGTCGCAGCAAAAACGGGTTGTCCATTCGGGAGGAACAGGTGTTGTTTCAGACCATCGGTTTTTTACAGAAAAAGAAAACGGTGCTTCACATGCTGCTGGCCGATCAGCCGGAGTACAATCCTCATCTGGTGGATTTCAAATTGAGCAGGGTTCGGGGTGCGCCGCTGGGGTGCGCCCGGATTCATTCTCTTCTGGGGTTTACCGGCGACATGTGCCGGTTTCAGGCGCAGGCGGGTTACGCTCATCCGCTGCTGCACCTGGACGTCACGCAGTTTCAGTCTCAGCCAAAATCCGAAAAGATCGAAAACCTGTCGTCCGCGCTGGAAAACCTCAAGCTGTCCATTATGACGGTGCAGCACTTTTTGGCATGACCCCGTTGCTTTGGGGCAGGCGGTCGGATGGGGCCAAATATGACAATGCAGGAGCATCGTGATGGAATCTCTATATATCATGGAACCGGGAAGTTATCTGCGCCGAGAAGGAGAAAGCCTGAAAGTGGTCAATGAGGGCGGCGTCACCGTTCAGGTCGCCGCGGATGGTCTCAAAAAACTGATTCTGATGGGTCGTGCATCCATGACGGGCGCTGTGCTGGATTATCTGATTCAAAAGCGGATAGAAACCGTTTTTCTGACCCCGACCGGAAGATTTCGGGCGCGTCTGGCCATTGATGAACACAAGCATGTGGCGCGGCGGTTAAGCCAGTATCTGGCGCTTAGCGACAAGGCCGTCGCCGCCTGTGTGGCGGCTCGCATCGTGGCAGGCAAAATTGAGAATGCGTACAAATTTATGATCATACGGGCAAGGCAGTATGCGGTCAATGATCTCAGGATAGC
>DAIEFO010000096.1 GCA_027325475.1 Desulfobacteraceae bacterium
GAACCGAAGATGTATCCCGGCGCATCCACGCAGCCTGAACTTTAAAAAACACATCCTGCGCGATTTCTTTGAATTTTTCGGGGTCAAAGTCTGGTTCCGACTGGCGGAGGAAATAAAAATCGTCCCCTGAAGCGTTCACTGCCTGGGGCGGAACCGGCGGTGGTCCGGGAAATCCGCTGCTTTGGACATTTCCTGTGGAAAATGGGTTTAACGGCGAAGACATGTTTTTGGAACCCATGTTGGGTTTGATAAACCGCTTGTACAGAAAATACCCCAGTCCTCCCAGAATCAGAAGGTCAAACAAGCCGAAACCGCCGCCCCCTCCGCTGTAATTGCCATGACCGCCACTGTATCCGGATCGGCCAAAAAGCATATTGCCCACAAGACCTCCAACCAGTCCTCCCCCAACGCCTCGCCAGAAACTGCCGCCGCCGCTGTTACCAGGGGAGGAATTGAAATATCTGCCGGATGACGGTGGAGGCGGCGGTATGGATGGGCCTCCGAACGATCTCGAAGTACTCCTGCCGAAACCGCCGCCCGATCCGCCAAAAGAGCGGCCCCCTCCGGAAGAGCGTGCGTCAGAGAGATCGGGCATTCCTATGAGTATGATCACAATGGCCGCAAGAATCCACAGGAAACATCGTTGTTTTTTGGGTGTGTTCATCATCTTTCACCTCCAGGTGGGTTTGGGGCGATTTTTACGATCGTCCGGGTAATAGTTGCGCCACTGGGTAATATGAATGTTTCAGGAAGGACCTGTAATCTGCCTTCCGCAAACATCTGGATACATTCCGGATAGAGATGCCACTCCTGTTCAAGCCCTTTGCGGCGCACCGTTTCTATTGTGTCGTCCGGCATAATCGGAAAAGTCCGTTGCCCGATAATAGGTCCGGAATCTTCCCCGTAGTCCACAAAATGTACAGTGCAACCGCCAACCTTGCATCCATAGCGGAAGGTATCTCCGTAGCCATCGGTTCCGGGGAATGCCGGCAGAATGGCGGGATGGATATTCATGATTCGTGGTGTTTCTGCACGGACATTGATTCGGTCGATCAGGTAAGGGGTCAGGTTGCGCATGAACCCGGCCAGTACAAGCAGGTCGAAATCAAAGATTCGTATCCGCGTCAGCAATTCGGATTCCGCGATTGCCCGGGATTTCAGAAATGCTTCGATACGTGCAACCGGCGTATTTCCAGGAAAAATGTGCTGTTTGTTGAGACATTCTTGAAGATCGAAGTCATTGGGCAGCGCATAACGGTGAAACTGCTGGATAATTCGGCTGTAATCCACCACAAAATCTGGAATCCCATGTTTTACAGCCCGGTTCAAACCAGCCGCCTCCGGTGTGTCTGAGCCGACAAAAGTCACGACGGCATTGATAGAATGAGATTCACAGGCGTCAATAATTGCCTGAAGGTTACTGCCCCCTCCGGAAATTAGAACGCCGATACGGATTATAGGCTGCATTCTCGTCTCCATCCATCAGATATTGAACGTTCATATATCCATCAACATTGACATTATACGATCATGATACTATAGTCACATGCAATAATAAATCATTTTATGAAAGGAAACAGGCTATGTCGGAAAACGTTCTTGAAATCAGTGACAGCAATTTTGAAACGGGTGTGTTGCAGGAACCAATGCCGGTGTTGGTGGATTTCTGGGCGCCGTGGTGTGGACCATGTCGGGCTATCGGACCTGTTGTCGAGGAACTCGCCGGAAAATTTGGTAGTCAGCTCAAGTTCAAAAAGTGCAATGTGGACGATAATCCTGTGACTCCATCCAAATATGGCATCAAATCAATTCCGACCTTGATTTTTTTCAAGAATGGAAAGGTATTTAATCAACTGGTCGGAGCGGTGGCCAAATCTAAACTGGAAGATATGATTCGCAGCGTTTTGGAGTGATGTCGCCTTTCTGATATTTGTATCCCGTCGCAGTAAAGCATTCTCCGTGTATTCATTTGGGGGGATTTTGCTGCGCCGGTTTCATGCCATAACTTCTAATAGACCATTTCCATGAAATATAAACTGATAGTTCCCATTATGGCCTTGCTGCTTTTTACTGGCTGCGCCTGGTTTTTTGATAAAAACATGGATGAAAAAACCGCGCAGGAACTGGTAAACGATGGCATGGAAGCATTTAACAGTCAGCAATACCACACGGCCGTTGAATCGTTCCAAAAGCTGAAAGACTGGTATCCTTTCAGTAAATATGCCATTCTGGCGGAGCTAAAGATTGCCGATTCTCGTTATTACATGGAAGAATATGGAGCGGCCGCTGTCGCATATGATTCTTTCGAAAGCCTGCATCCGCGTAACGATGCTATTCCCTATGTTATTTTCCAACTGGGTATGTGCTACATTCATCAATTGGAAAGTATTGACAGAGATCAGACGTCAGCCCAAAAAGCCATTGAAATATTCAGCCGCCTTAAAAAGTCTTATCCCGATTCCAAATACGCCAGTCAGGCGGATGCCTATATCTGGCAGGCCACCAAAAACCTTGCGGCTCATGAGTTTTATATTGGAGAATTTTACTTTAAAAATAAACATTACAAAGCTGCGGTTGTTCGCTTCAAAGCGGTTGTTGCAAACTTTCCGGATGTCGGTCTTAACCAGAGAGCCCTGGAATATATTTCCAAGTGCGAAGATGCCGTGGCCAACCCGAAGAATGTTTCAGAGAAGCCTTGGTGGAAGAGACTGTTATAACGATCGGTTGGGTGTTTCCCCATTGCGATATGCCAGTGACGATGACGTTATATCCGGTGACTTCACTTCATGTAAAGACACAAAAATGACTTTACAGAAAGATGCTTTTGAGATAGAAGGCACAATTCAGTTTTTTTAACGTCATGATGAGGAGTGTGGAGATGTCAAAAATTTGTGAAATATGCGGAAAAAAACCCTTGACCGGCTGCCATGTCAGTCATGCACATAACGTTAACAAGCGCAGGTTTAATCCAAATCTTCAACGGGTTCGATCTGTCAGAAATGGAATCGTTCGGAAAATTCTGGTTTGTACCAACTGTATAAAGTCCGGGCGTATTGTCAAAGCCCCTTGATTGATATCAGCGATTTTTCCTGTTTCGGACAACTTCATAAGAAGCTCGCAGGCAAGACGTGCAAATCCGCAAGGAATGCAGCATATGTTGTGTTGTACGCTGCAATGACGAAGGATGTAAACACGCAGCATGCGGGCTTTTCTTAATTGTTGATACGTTGGACACTCTGAATGGCTCTGATCTTTCGAATTTCAGCTATCAGCCGATTCAAATGGTCTATGCTGCGAATTGAAAGCGTAATAAGACTATCAACAATCTGGTTATCACCGGTCGTTGAATTGATACTCAGTATATTAGCCCCGTTCTTGCTGATAGTGATGGCCAGATCTGCCAGCAAACCTACCCGGTCCAAAGATTTAATGTGGATATTCACCGGATAACTTTCCGAAATAGCGTCATCCCAGTTCACATCAATCTGACGTTCTGAACTCATGGTTCGTGCATTGATACAGTTGATGCGATGGATGGTGACTCCGTAGCCGCGGGTGATATAGCCGGTGATGGGGTCTCCGGGAACAGGGTTG
The DNA here is from genome assembly GCA_027325475.1 of Desulfobacteraceae bacterium. GTDB lineage: Bacteria > Desulfobacterota > Desulfobacteria > Desulfobacterales > Desulfatirhabdiaceae > RAAP-1. The sequence continues at coordinate 3,595 of DAIEFO010000096.1, forward strand.
CAGCATTTCCCGAACTTGACCAGGATGTCATCTATTCCTTTGACAACAATGCCGCTGCTTTTCTGTTTCTTCTTCCGGACCTTTCCAATCAGTTTTTCCAGCAGGGATTCTTGGACTTCTTCAATGTCTGCCTTGGATGAAAATTTTCTGAGAACCTGAAGCGGTGTTATTTTACCATATCCGACGCTGGCCAATAAATCATCCACTGTTTTAAGCCCGAAATGGGCCACCACGTCATCAATTTCAGCCGATTTGAGAAGTTCAGGGAAATTCAGCCGATGTTTACGAAATGCCTTTTCGCACATTTCCCGGCCAAGGCTGATGCTGCGATCTTTTTCCTGGGTTCGAACCCATTGCTGAATTTTCGACCTGGCCTTGACGGTGTGAACGAAACTAAGCCAGTCTTTACTGGGGAAATGATTTTTGGTGGTGATGATTTCGACGCTGTCGCCGGTTACCAGTTGATATTGAAGCGGTACGATCCGTCCGTTGATTTTAGCGCCTGTGCACTGATTGCCGACTTCCGTGTGAATCATATACGCAAAATCAATGGGGGTCGCTCCTTTGGGCAGGGCTTTGACTTCTCCGTGAGGCGTAAATACATAGACATCATCCGGAAATAAATCGAGCCGGACATTTTCCATGAATTCACTGGGATTGCGGATATTCTGCTGGTTTTCGATCAGGTTCTGTATCCAGGCGAACTGCTGGCGGATGGATTCATCGGCTTTCTGCCCCTCCTTATAGCTCCAGTGAGCGGCGATCCCTGATCTGGCGACTTTGTCCATTTCCCATGTCCGAATCTGTATCTCGATGCGTCTGCCGTCAGGTCCGATGACGGTCGTGTGCAGGGACTGATACATATTGGGCTTGGGACGACCGATATAGTCCTTGATTTTGGAATCAATGGGTTTCCACATTCCGTGGATCAAACCGAGAGCTGCATAGCACTGGCCGACCGTATCCAGTATGATTCTGAATGCAATGATATCATAGATTTCTTCAAATGGGAGTGACTGTTTGATCATCTTTTGGCGAATGCTGTGCAGATTCTTGTATCGTCCCATTACCTGACATTTGAAGTTGTTTTCCGCCATTTTATCGCGGATGATGGTTTTGACTTTTTCGATGTATGTTTCCCGCTCGACCATGTCCTTGCTGAGCAGGCTCCGGATGGTTTCGTATTCTTCAGGATGGACATACTTAAATGATATATCCTCCAGCTCGTTCTTGATCCAGTATATACCTAAGCGGGATGCAATCGGCGCGTAAATATCCAGCGTTTCCTGGGCGATTTCCTGCTTGCGCTTTTCGGTTTTATGGTATTGAAGGGTTCGCATGTTGTGAATGCGATCCGCCAGTTTGATCAGAATTACCCGGATATCGTCGGCCATTGCCAGGAGCATCTTCCGGATGCTTTCCGCCTGTCGTGCCTGAGAGCTGTCAAAAGTTACGGAACTTAGTTTGGTGACGCCAGATACGATATGGGCAACCTCCGGCCCAAACATCTGGTGGATTTCTTCTTCGGTGGCATGGGTGTCTTCGATGACATCGTGAAGCAGTCCGGAAGCGATACTGACCGGATCCAGCTTCATATCCGCCAGAATACCAGCTACTTCAAGAGGATGTGACAGGTAGGGCTCTCCGCTCAGACGCACCTGTCCATCATGCACCCGAGCGGAATACACGTATGCACGCTCCACCAGATTGGTATCCGCATCCGGATCGTAATCTGTAATTTTATCGATGATATCGCTGATTCGTATCATAACTGGTTACGTTGTCGAAACACCCTTTCCGGCAGTCTAATAAGCCTTTGCAAAGACAACACGCCGTTCGCTGGGAGCACCGCAGCAGATGCATTGTCCTTTTTCGTCTTTGGCGTCAAAAGGAATACATCGGATGGTCACGCTCAGGTCGTCCTTGATGGTGGATTCACAATTCGGAGAACCGCACCAGTGGGACAGCGCAAAGCCGCCGTGAATTTCGGGTTTTTCAATATTTCGGGGAGTAAAAAAATCATAAAAAGCGGTTTTTTCATCGATGATATGTGTATGATCATCCCGGAAATTGAGCGCCCGATCGTACAGGGTCAACTGGATATTATCAAGTATCTGCGGGATTTCACTTAAAAACTGCGCCCGGTTCATGGATGTCTTTTCCCGGTGATCGCGATCCCGACGTGCAAAAACAACGGAATTTTCGGCCATATCCCGCGGGCCGATTTCCACGCGAATCGGGATACCCTTGCGAATCCAGTCCCAGCCTCTCGCGCCGCCGATATCCCGATCATCGATTTCAACCTGGATCCTGCGGTTATGATAGTCCAGATCTCTGAGTTTGGAGGCCAGCCGATGGGTATAGGACATGATTTCGGAGCGTTCATCCGGATTGCGGACAATAGGCAGCAGTACAATATGGGAAGATGCGATCATGGGCGGCAGAATAATGCCGTCATCATCCCCGTGCGTCATGATAACCCCGCCGATCATTCGGGTGGATGCGCCCCAGGATGTCGTCCAGCCGTATTCTTCTGTTTCTTCGCGGGTTTGAAATTTGATTTGAGAAGCTTTGGCGAAATTCTGCCCCAGGAAATGCGATGTTCCTGCCTGGAGCGCTTTTCTGTCCTGCATCATGGCTTCGATACAAAGGGTTTCCACAGCACCCGGAAATGTTTCCGCCCTTGTCTTTTTCCCCCGTATCACCGGCATTGCCAGGTATTCTTCCACAAATCTGGCGTAGATTTCCAGCATCATGAGAGTGCGTTCATACGCTTCTTCGGAAGTTGCGTGAACGGTATGGCCTTCCTGCCATAAAAATTCACTGGTTCTCAGAAAAATGCGGGTCCGCATTTCCCATCGCACCACGTTACCCCACTGATTAAGCAGCATGGGCAGATCGCGATAGCTGGATATCCACTTTGAAAACGCATCTCCGATGATGGTTTCTGAAGTAGGCCTCACCACCAGGGGTTCTGCCAGGAGGCCGGCCGGTTCTAATTCGCCATTGGCGTTTTTTTCAAGGCGATGGTGGGTAACGACCGCGCATTCCTTGGCGAATCCCTCGACATGATCGGCTTCTTTTTGCAGGAAACTCAGGGGAATGAACAACGGGAAATAGGCATTTTTGACACCTGTATCCTTGAACATGTCATCCAGTACCCGCACGATGTTTTCCCACAGAGCATATCCCCATGGCTTGATGACCATACACCCCCGGACAGGGGATTTCTCCGCCATGTCCGATGCCTTGACCACCTGTTGATACCATTCCGGATAGTCTTCCACCCGTGTCGGAGAAATTGCTGTTTTTTCCTTTTTTGCCATACGTATCCTTTCTGTCGTATTAAACTTTTATCATCATCTTTACGTTGTCTTGGGGGTACTGCCCTCTGCCTGTTCCTGCGATGGAATGCGGGATATCTCGTCAAGCAGAACGGTTACCAGTTTCTCCTGCGGAAATCGTTTTACCACCTTACCATGTCTGAATAACACACCGACGCCATCGCCTCCGGCAACGCCGACATCGGCTTCGCGTGCTTCTCCCGGACCATTGACCACACAGCCCATGATGGCGATCTTGATATCCAGAGTGCTTGACAGCAGCGCTTTTTCGACCTGCTCCACGATATCGAAAAGATTGATGTTGCATCTGCCGCAAGTGGGGCAGGAAATGATTTCGGGCCCTCGACGCCGGATATTGAGCGCCTTGAGAATTTCATAACCGGTTCTGATTTCTTCGACCGGATCCCGTGTCAACGACACGCGAAGCGTATCGCCGATACCTTCATACAACAGCATTCCGATGCCCAGAGAAGACTTAACAATTCCGGAGTAGAGCGAACCGGCTTCTGTCACGCCGACATGCAGCGGCAAATCGGTTTCCTGTGACAGCAGGCGATAGGCTTCCAGTGTTCGATGCACGTCTGACGCCTTGATAGAGACTTTCAGCTCATGAAAATCCATCGAACGCAGCATCTCGATATGCCGGACAGCACTTTCAACCATTGCCTGGGCATTGACGCCATTGTATTTTTTGATTATATCCTTTTCAAGGGATCCGGCATTGACGCCAATTCGGATAGGAATCTGAAAAGATTTGGCGCAGGCGACGATTTCTTGAATTTTTCTGACGCTGCCGATGTTGCCGGGGTTGATGCGCAGTCCGTCCGCGCCAGCGCTGGCGGCAGCGATAGCCAGCCGGTAATCGAAATGAATATCGGCGATCAGTGGAATAGAAATCTGCAGAAGTATCCGCAAAGAGAACAAAAGAGTACCCATCATATTTTTAACAGCGAAAGACACGATAGACGATACTGTTTTTGCCCTGGAATCCGGTGCCAATGATTACCTGA
>DAIEFO010000097.1 GCA_027325475.1 Desulfobacteraceae bacterium
AAGGCGGGTTGCTGCCTCAAACGCCGGATCAGGTCTATCCCCGCTACAATGTTGCCCCACTGATCGCTGCCTCCCATTTGAAGACGGCATCCAGTCCTGTCGAAAAGCTCCAGATAGTCATATGCCTGAAGCAGCATATAATTGAATTCGATAAAATTAAGCCCATCCTCAGCTTCAAGCCTCATGCGGTAGCTTTCAGATTTTATCATGCGGTTAACGGAAAAATATTTCCCGATATCCCTTAAAAAAGGAATATACTTTAAATTGGAAAGCCAATCCGCATTGTTCAGAAGCAACGACTTTCCATCGCTGAAATCGAGAAACCGGGAGAGCTGCCGCTTGATGCCCACCACATTGTCATCGACCTGCGCGCTGGTCAATAACTGCCGGGTTTCCGTCTTTCCGCTGGGATCACCCACCAGCCCGGTGCCACCGCCCACCAGTGCAATGGGACGGTGACCATGGCGCTGCATGTGCGCCAGCGACATGATCGGCACCAGACTGCCCACATGCAGGCTGGATGCCGTTGGATCAAAGCCAATATAACAGGTGACGCTGCCATTCGCCAAATAATCCGAAAGCTCACGGTCGTGCGTCGTCTGTTCGATAAATCCTCTTTCTTTCAGAACCTCGATGATATTTTTCATGATGTTGAAGTCCTATTTATTGGCGGCTTTGTAAAATTTCCGCAGGCAAGGCGCGTAAATCTTGAAGGATGAGGCGTACTTTTCATACGCCGCAACGACGAAAGATGCATCGCTGGCGCAGCATGCGGACATTTTACGAAGTTGTCATTTGTTGGCAAACTCAATGGCTCTGGTTTCGCGAATCACCATCACCTTTATTTGTCCAGGAAAGGTTAATGTCTCTTCGATTTTTTTTACAATATCCCTGCTGAGCAGCGTTGTTTCTTCATCGGAAATAGTATCACTTTCGACAATAACGCGCAGCTCCCTGCCGGCCTGAATGGCATAGGAATTAGAGACGCCGTGAAATGAATTGGCTATCTTTTCAAGATCATCGAGCCGTTTTACATAATTTTCGAGCAGTTCCTTACGCGCTCCAGGGCGCGCCCCCGAAAGACCATCCGCAGCCTGCACCAGAAACGCATACACCGTATTGGGAGGCACATCCTCATGATGAGCAGCGATGGCATGAACCACCTTGGGCGACTCACCGTATTTTTTAGCCAGTTTGGACCCGATAATCGCATGCGGTCCATCAACTTCGTGATCTATGGCTTTACCTAAATCATGAAGCAGGCCCATTCTCCGCGCCAGCTTGGAATTCAGCCCCAGCTCAGATGCCATGATTCCGCACAGGAATCCGACTTCCACCGAGTGTTGCAGAACATTCTGTGCATAACTTGTCCTGAATTTAAGGCTTCCAATATACTTGATCAGCTCGGGGTGAATCCCATGCACCCCCAGATCAAAGGCTGCCTGTTCCCCGGCTTCTTTGATGGTGACATCCACTTCCTGGGTAACTTTTTTTACAACATCTTCAATTCTGGCCGGATGAATTCGGCCATCGGCTATCAGACGAATCAGGGAAAGACGCGCCACTTCCCTCCGTACCGGATTAAAGCCGGATAGAATCACCGCTTCAGGAGTGTCGTCAATAATCAGATCGATTCCGGTAGCCGCCTCGAGTGCCCGAATATTGCGCCCTTCCCTGCCGATGATGCGGCCTTTCATCTCATCACCCGGAAGCGGCACTACCGATACCGTCCTTTCCGCAACAAACTCTCCGGAATAGCGCTGGATTGCAGTCGAAATTATCTTCTTGGCCTTTTTATCCGCCTCTTCGAGCGTTTCCGCTTCAATTCGCTTGATGAGTTTTGCTCCCTCGTATCTCGCCTCGTTTTCCATAGCGCGGATTAAAAGCTCTTTGGCCTGCTCGCAGGAAAGACAAGATATCCTTTCAAGCATTTTTCTCTGTTCTTCGATAAGCCCTTTATATTCGACATCTTTTTTTTCAATCTGTTCTTCAATTTCGAGCAGCGCTTTTTCTTTCTTGATTACATCCTGTTCTCTTCGTTCAGACTGTTCTATTTTCCGATCAATATTCTCTTCTTTCTGTATCAGCCAGTTTTCTTTCTTCTTCAACTCCGAACGGGTTTCTTTGGTTTCAGAGTCAAAATCGCTTTTCATCTTGAAAATTACATCTTTGGCCTCAATTTGCGCTTCCTTGACCAGCGTGTCTGCACGGTGACGTGCATCCTGATATATCCGTTCGGATTCCGCTTCAGCATCGGTAATCTTGTCTTTCAGGCTCTTAAGTTTCATCCAGTATGCCACCGCAAAGCCCGCGCCGAAACCGATAATACTCAACAATACCGCATATTCATTCATTCATTATCTCCTAGAGAGTCATCCAGATATCAGATGGATTTATGATAACAGCTATAATGATGGTTTTACAGAGATATTGAGGAAAGACAGAGCAGGAAAAAGACGATGACAGGAAACGAACGTACTGAAGATGCTACTGAATATATCTGAATTTAGATTTTTGACAGAAAAACAGTCCTCATCTTCTGAGCAATCAACGCAACTCAATGGACAACTGTACATTTACTCCGGAGTGACGTATTAAACCCCCGCAACTGTGCCGTTTTGTAAGGCCTTTGAGCCAAACCAGGAAATTTGAGACATTGTATGATTTTTTCAGGCTTTTCTGTGCGAGCAGAACTTGCACACCAAAATCAGGTAAGTCTCGGATAAAATAAATGTTGGGACAAAGAACATCTTCCAATAACGAACACGGCAGGGGTTTATATATAAGCGACTACTTTAATTTATCCACCCATCAGATCCATGTGCAGTGCAATGTAATTATCCAGACGTCGAATCAGTTGCAGTGACCGACTGCCTATAACAGACAACTGACTCTGACAGTTGCGTCTCTGAGCAATATTATCAACCGCGATATTCAATGCCGCCATAACTAACACCGCAAATTTATTGACATGCACTGACTCTTGATGCTGCACTTTCAACTTTTCAACCTCGCTCAGAAGGATATCCGCCGCTTCTCTTCCGTTCAGCTTATCGGCATCAAACTTGAATTTATAAGTCTGGTTAAAAAGTGTTATGGTCAGATAATCTTCCAAAGAAAATTACCACCTTTCTTCACAGCAGTCACGGTAATGAATTTGAATCATTCGCAGCCATATTTTCAAGCTTTTGCAAAATAGTCTCAATTTTAGACTGTACCAGCAGTTTCTCATCCGTCAAACTCGTAATTATTTCCGTTTTATCCTTCATTTCGTTCTCCAGACCGGAAACCTTATTACGAAGCTCAAGATTGGCTGATTCAAGCGAACGGCAAATTCCTATCAAACATTCAACTTTGCTTTCTATTTCATCAAATTGCTGAATTAACTGCATCTCATTTTCCACCATCTCACCTCTTGATTTATATACTCATGGAGACTCATGAATGTCAAGACTTTGTTTGTCGCAACATCTGAATTTCAGCGGCTTTTAAATCGTCCTGAGAATTAATACCGATCGTTTCACATGTGTCTTCAGCAATTAACGCTCCGATTTTTTTCCCATGCCGATATCCAATACCGACAACATCCGTCAAATACATTTCATGCTGTTCATTCCGGGTGTCCAGTAAAGCGAGTGAATCTATCAGGAACTGTTTGTTTATGCAATATATACCAGCGTTTACAATATCTATTTTTCGCTGTTCAGAATTGGCATCCGCTTCCTCCACAATTCCCGTCACACTCCGATTTGTATCCAGAAGCAATCTGCCATAACCTGTCGGATTCGGCATATTTACTGCGAGAAGCGTGATATCATTTTGTTGATGTTGGTGATACTTCAGAAAATTATCCAGTGTTGAAGCCTGAATCAGGGGTGTATCTCCGCATAAAATGATCACATCATTCACGCACTCAGGCAAGGATGGGATGGCGCAAGAAACGGCATGCCCCGTTCCCAGTTGTTGCTCCTGAAGGACATAATGTACATTAAAATATGAATTCATAGATATCTGTACAATATCCGACTGAAACCCAACAACGACATAAATGTTTTCTTCCGTCAACTTCATTGCCGCATCAATAACATAATAAAGCATTGGTTTACCTGCAATTTCATGTAAAACTTTTGCTTTATGCGATTTCATCCGTTTTCCCAGGCCCGCCGCCAAAATTATCACTGCTAATGTTCTGGATATATCTTGCATATTTTCACCTGCCGATGCTGTCTAAACTCCCAAAAAACAAAAAAAGGCAGACCAATTCTCATGGTCCACCTTTTTTATACAATATGATACGTTAAAATTACAGCGATTTACGGGTTTCAGCCAGCTTCAGACGATACAAGGCTCTGTTAAGTGCCGCCCTGGCTCTGACAAAGTCAATGTCTTCCTTTACCTTGCCTTCCACTCTGCTTATCGCTCTTTCATATGCAGCCTTCGCTCGGCTCACATCGATATCGCGCCTGCGTTCTGCGGATTGGGCAAGAACTGTCACCCGATCAGGAAGAGCTTCAGCAAAACCGCCGCTGACAAAGACAAACCGTTCAGTACCTTTGGCATCTTTATAGCGAATAATGCCTAGTTTTAAAGTTGTTAAAAACGGGGTATGGCCAATGAGCACACCAAACTCTCCAAGTGTACCCGGAGCGATTACAATCTGCGCTTCTTCACTGACAACAGATTTCTCTGGAGTAACAACCTCAAGTTTTATATTTCCAGCCATTCGTTTGCCCTCGAACTAGATTATTGTGCTTCGGCCATTTTTTTAGCTTTCTCAACAGCGCCTTCTATGCCGCCTACCATATAAAAAGCCTGTTCAGGAAGATCATCATGTTTTCCTTCACAAATTTCCTTAAACCCTCTGACCGTATCTTCGATTTTACAATACGCGCCCTTCATACCTGTGAAGGTCTCAGCCACATGGAAAGGTTGCGACAGGAATCTCTGAATCCTTCTGGCCCGGGCAACAGTTAGTTTATCTTCATCGGACAACTCATCAATGCCAAGAATTGCAATAATATCCTGTAATTCTTTATATTTCTGAAGAACCTGCTGCACTGTCCGAGCGACCTGATAATGTTCATCGCCAATGTAAGCGGCATCGAGAATCCGAGAGGTGGAATCGAGAGGATCCACGGCCGGATAAATCCCAAGTTCGGCAATCTGACGGGAAAGAACCACTGTTCCGTCAAGATGCGCAAAGGTTGTTGCAGGGGCAGGGTCTGTCAAATCGTCGGCAGGCACATAAACGCATTGTACGGCGGTAATGGCCCCCTTATTGGTGGATGTGATGCGTTCCTGCAGCGTACCAAGATCAACCGCAAGCGTCGGCTGATGACCCACCGCAGACGGCATACGACCAAGAAGCGCGGAGACTTCGGAACCGGCCTGTGTAAACCGGAAGATGTTATCAATAAAAATCAGAACGTCCTGTCCTTCAACATCACGAAAATATTCCGCAGCCGTAAGTGCAGAAAGCGCTACGCGGGCTCTGGCTCCAGGGGGTTCGGTCATCTGACCGTAAATCAGGGCTGCCTTGGGCAGAACGCCGGAGTCTTTCATTTCATGATATAAATCGTTACCTTCACGGGTTCTTTCACCCACGCCGGCAAAAACCGAAATACCACCATGATGCATGGCGATGTTGTTGACCATCTCCATCATGATAACGGTCTTTCCAACACCGGCGCCGCCAAAAAGGCCCATCTTTCCGCCGCGGGGAAATGGTACCAGCAGATCAATAACTTTGACACCCGTTTCCAGAACACGCACCGTCGTATCCTGTTCCGTAAATTTCGGAGCTTCGCGGTGAATCGGCATCATCTTTTCCTGGCTGATCGGGCCGAGCCCATCCACCGGTTTTCCGACAACGTTTAAAACTCTACCCAAGCCTGCCTTGCCAACCGGCATCATAATCGGGTTTCCCGTATCTTTAGCCGGCATTCCGCGAACCAGACCGTCGGTTACGTCCATTGCAACGGTACGCACAATATTGTCGCCCAGATGCTGAGCCACTTCGATAACGAGATTATCGGGCTCGTCGTTGATCGCGGGATTTGTGACCAAAAGCGCGGTCAAAATTTTAGGCAATTGTCCCTGCTCAAACTCAACGTCAACAACAGGCCCTACCACCTGTTTAATATAACCAATATTCTGTCCCATCAAAAATCCTCCTATCCTTCGATATGCTGCATCGTTTGATTAACCTTTGAGAGCTTCCGCGCCGCCGACAATATCCATCAGATCCGCGGTAATCGCCGCCTGTCGTGCCTTGTTATATGCAAGGGTCAGACTTCCGATCATATCGTTGCACGCGGTTGTGGCATTTTCCATAGCCATCATTCTGGCAGCATGTTCGCTGGTAGATGTTTCTAAAAATGCCCTGTGTAACTGGACATACACATTCATTGGCAACAACTCACCCAGGAGACCGACAGGTGATGGTTCACAGATATGTTCAGCCTGATAGGGCTTGTCCGTATCTGCGGGAGTATTGACTTCGGTTTCAAACGGGATAATGGGCAATATTTTTTCAATTACGGGCACCTGTTTGGACATCGTTTTGAATTCGGAGAAAATGACATAGACCTCATCATAAATCCCCGTCAGAAACCGATCAACCAGCTTGCGTCCTGATGTCGATGCCACATTAAAGCCAACCGCTGTTCCAATGATCCCTACATGCTCTCCCGCAATGGACATTTTGGCTTTTCTGGACCAATCCCGACCTTTTTTCCCAAAATTCGTAATCGAAACATCCACGCCCCTGGCTGTGATGTCATTGACAAATTTTTCAGCCTTGGTAATAAGACTGGTATTAAAACCACCGCACAACCCTCTATCCGAAGTGCATAACACGACATGAACCGACTTTACTTCTTCCCGTGGAATGAGCAGCGGACTTGCTCCTTCTCCTGCTTTTTGCGATAAACTGGTCAGAACTTCAGCAAATTTATTCGCATAAGGACGAAAAGCCTCCATATTCATCTGCGCTCCACGAAGTCTGGAAGCAGCTACCATGTTCATGGCCTTGGTAATTTGCTTGGTTTTTTTGACTGCGCCGATCTTGTTTTGAACATCTTTTAGTCTTGCCATATTGAATCGTCCTTAATATCAGACAACAGAGATGTTAATATTCACATTCATCATTTTATGGTATCTTTGAACTCTTCGTCATACTCACTTAAAGCTGTCCGGAGCATCTTGTCGATATCGTCGGTAATAACCTTTTTCTCGGCCAGCTCAGTAAAAATATTCGGATGTCTTTCTTCAATGAATGTATAAAGACCAGCTTCATATTTCGACAAAACATCGATGGGATACTTGTCAAGGAATCCTCTGGTTCCGGCAAACAGAATCGTAACCTGTTTTTCCATGGCAAGCGGTTTGTACTGAGGCTGTTTCAGAATTTCAACCAGACGGGCGCCACGAGTAAGCTGATTCTGGGTGGATTTATCAAGATCGCTGCCAAATGCGGCAAAAGCCTCAAGCTCTCTGTATTGGGCCAGATCGAGACGCAGCGTTCCGGCTACCTGCTTCATACTTTTGGTTTGCGCAGCCCCGCCCACGCGGGAGACAGACAACCCGACGTTAATCGCAGGCCGAACACCCGCAAAGAAAAGCTTGGGCTCTAAATAAATCTGACCATCGGTAATGGAAATAACGTTGGTTGGAATATACGCGGAAACGTCACCGGCCTGTGTTTCGATAATCGGAAGCGCCGTCAGAGATCCTGCACCGAGTTCGTCATTTAATTTGGCGGAACGTTCGAGCAGGCGGGAGTGGTTATAAAAAATATCGCCCGGATAGGCTTCACGTCCAGGAGGCCGTCTGAGCAGCAGGGATACCTGGCGATACGCCACAGCCTGTTTGGAAAGATCGTCATAGATAATCAGCGAATGTCTTTTGCTGTCCCTGAAATACT
>DAIEFO010000098.1 GCA_027325475.1 Desulfobacteraceae bacterium
AGTTAAATGCGGCCATGGCCTGAAAGGTTAAGGCTTGGGTATTGTTGGGGTCTTGGGCAAAAATGTTTTTAAGCAAGGCTTCTATTTCAGGATTCAGTTTGCCTTCGGCGATTTTTTCCACCATCTGCTCCGGTTTTCCCATAGCCCTGATCTGGTCACGGTAAATTTCCATTTCCTTTTCTACGATGGCCTGGGGAACATCCTGCTGAGAGATGGATACCGGGTTGGTAGCGGCAATATGCATGGCGATATTTCTAGCAAACGCAATGAAATCTTCGTTTTTCGCCACAAAATCGGTCTCACAATTGACTTCGACCATAACGCCAAGCTTGCCACCGGTATGGATATAGGTTTGAATCGTACCTTCGGACATGGCTCTGCCGGCTCGTTTGGCTGCTGTCGCAAGACCCTTCTTTCTCAGAAAATCGACGGCTTTACTGACATCCCCATCACTTTGTTTCAGCGCTTCCTTGCAATCCATCATTCCGGCGCCGGTTTTATCCCGCAATTCTTTAACGGTTGCTGCACTAATCGTGGTCATGATAACATCTCCTTCCGAAGCGACATCGCTCACAGAAGCCGGGAAAATCGGCTGCCGGCTTCAGGGAGCTGATGATGTCTCACTATCGGCTGAATCCCCCGAAGGGGATGTGGTTGTTCAGTCTGAATAACGCCCGAAAACTTTCCGTCCAGGGCGTCTGTTACACGTCGGCTTCATCGTCGCTGCTGTCATCCAGAACATCGTACTTGGATGACGCCCTCTTGATAATTTCCACCACAGGACCATCGGCGCCGTCTGAAATCACCTTGCGCTCACCGGTTTTGAGATCAACCCCCGCCGCCATCGGAACGACTTCATCGACAGCTTTGTCGGAATCCGCCTGTCTTTTCTCGGCATAACGCTGACGGCCTTCGATGCAGGCATCAGCAATCTTGGAGGTCAGAAGGCGAATGGACCGAATGGCGTCGTCATTACCGGGTACCAGATAATCGATTTCGTCTGGATCGCAATTGGTATCAGCGATGGCAATAATCGGAATCTGGAGCCGCCGGCCTTCCCGCACGGCAATGGCTTCATTTTTGGAATCAACGATGAAAATAGCACCCGGCAGGCGGTTCATCTCCCGGATACCGCCCAGAATGCTGTCCAGCTTCAAGCGCTCTTTGGCCAGTTGCTGGCGTTCTTTCTTGGGATAAAGATTGATGGAACCATCCGTTTCAATGGTGTTCAGGGTATTGAGCCGGTCAATACTCTTCTTTATTGTCTGAAAATTGGTCAGCATCCCTCCCAGCCACCGGTTGTGAATATAATACATTTCGCAGCGGGTAGCTTCTTCATGGATGGTTTCCCTGGCCTGCTTCTTGGTGCCGACAAACAGAACGGATTTGCCCTCTGCAACTGTATTTGTCACAAAATCATATACATCACGGAACATACGAACCGTTTTCTGCAGGTCGATAATATAAATTCCGTTTCTGGCGCCGAAAATATAAGGTTTCATCTTCGGGTTCCAGCGTTTGGTCTGATGACCAAAATGCACACCGGCTTCAAGAAGTTCTTTCATTGTTACATAAGCCATTGTATTTCTCCTTTGTTTTGGTTTGGCCTTCGGCCTCTTCATCCCGGAGATCAACCTTTCTGCAAAAGGAAACACGCCTGTTGCCAGAAAAGCACCTGAAATCCGATCAGAGACCGTGCGAATTGAAATCTTGTATAACTAACAAATTATCCCTGATGTTACAATGAAAATATAACATCAGGCGGGAACTGAGATCGCTGGAACACCCCTTCAGAAGGTTATTCAGAAAATGTCTGCATCACCACAACCCGGTCATGACCGGCATAATCCTGGACCACATGGAAAGATGCGTAATACCCGCTGGCCTGAATCATCCTTACCACATCCGCAGCCTGACTGCATCCGATTTCAAGAAGCAGCCTGCCGCCAGGTTTCAGCAGTAAGTGCGCCATGGAGATGATGCGACGGATCGCGGAAAGACCGTCTTCACCGCCGTCCAGAGCCAGACGTGGTTCAAATTGGGCTACCTCCGGCTGCAGTTCCGGAATTTCTCCGGATGGAATATAAGGGGGATTCGACAAAATCATGTCAAATGACGGAATATGGGGTGAAAATGCTTCCAGCCAGTCGCCTGCGACAAACTGAATCCGGTTGTTCACTTTGTGCTTTCCGGCGTTTTGTCTGGCTGCAAGGATCGCTTTCATGGAAACATCCGTCGCCACATAGCGGTACAAAGGCCGCTCGGATGCCAGCGCCACAACAACCGCTCCAGAACCAACGCCCAGTTCCAGCACTTTTCCTTCCAGAAGCCCCTCACTCTGTAACACATGGGGATCACGAACAGCATCAAGGTATTTCAACGCTGTTTCCACCAGACATTCCGTATCGGGTCGGGGTATCAGGACATCCGGGCCGACGCTGAGTTCCTTGGACCAGAATTCTTTGGTTCCGATAATATAGGCCACGGGTTCACGGCTTATGCGGCGCTTGATGAGCGATTTATAAGCGGACAGCTCCGTTTTCAGCAGGGGTTGATCGTACCGGAGATACAGATCTATCCGTTTCAGGTTCAGTGTATGCGCCAGTAGAATCTCGGCTGTAGCGCGAGGGCTGTCAATATCGTGAGATGTGAAGTATCCCGTGGACCATTTCAGAAGGCCAAGGATGGTCCACTCAAGCCCCTGTGGACTGGGAAGATTCTGCATTCTGTAAAGCCTGAGCCTGGTAATAGGCGGTAAGCTGGTCAATGATGTCATCAATATCTCCCTGGAGGATTGCGTCCAGTTTATACAGTGTCAATCCGATTCGATGATCGGTCAGACGCCCCTGAGGGAAATTATAAGTACGAATTCTACCGCTTCGGTCACCGCTGCCTACCTGATTTTTACGGTCTTTCGAGCGTTTTTCGTCCTGCTCACTCACCATTTTGTCCAAAAGCCTGGCGCGTAGAACGGTCATGGCTTTGGCTTTATTTTTCCACTGGGATTTTTCATCCTGACAGATAACCACAAGGCCTGTAGGCAGATGGGTGACACGTACCGCTGAATCTGTGGTATTCACGGACTGACCGCCGGGACCGGATGACCGGAACACATCCACCTTGATATCGGTGGGATCGATGCTGATTTCCACTTCTTCAGCCTCTGGAAGCACGGCAACCGTCACCGCGGATGTATGAATTCTGCCTTGGGCTTCCGTAGCAGGAACACGCTGCACCCGGTGGGTGCCGCTTTCATATTTGAAAGCACTGTAAGCCCCGTTACCGCGAATCATGGCGATGATTTCCTTGAAACCGCCGACATCAGATGTATGATGCGCCATCACTTCCACCTGCCAGTTGCGTTTTTCCGCATACCGTGTGTACATGCGGAAAAGATCGGCGGCAAACAGGGCCGCTTCCTCACCGCCGGTTCCCGCCCGGATTTCAAGAATGATGTTTTTATCATCATTCGGATTTTTGGGTACCAGAAGCCGTTTGATCTGAACATCGAGCCTTTCTTTTTCATGACTCAACTGCTCAATATCATCCCTGGCCATCTGCCGGATATCCGAATCGCTGTCCTGCATCAGCTCCGCACTGTCATCAAGCCTGCCACAAACCTGCTTGTATTCCCGGTAAGCGGCAACAACCCGGTTCAGTTCCGCATGTTCCCGGACATATTTCTGATAGGCTTCACGGTTTTGAACGATGTGGGGATCAGACAGAAGTTTTTCAACTTCCAGAAATCTCTTTTCAACGCCCTTTAATTTATCAAACATGGTGAACTCGTAAAAAATCGATTTTCGGAAGGCTTCGAAAAAAATTCGCAGGAACGATGCGCAAATTCTGAAGAATGCAGCGTACCCTCGGATACCTTGTCAGATACCCTGCCAGATACGTATCAGGTACGCTGCAATGACGAAAAAAGCAGCACATCACAGCATCCGGACCCTCTGTAAAGCCGTCAGCAGTGATTGCGATATTCAAGACCGGATATTACTTTTTCTGGAATTTTTCATATTTTTTGCGGAAACGTTCAATCCGTCCGGCCGTATCCACCAGCTTCTGTTTGCCGGTAAAAAACGGATGACATTTGGAACAAATTTCCACCTGGATATCCGTTCTGGTGGATCCGACCTGAAGCGTATTGCCGCAGGCGCATTTAATAACAGTTTCCGCATAGGGAGGATGAATCGATGCTTTCATTGCTCTGGTGAACTCCTCAAAATTAAGTAAGTGAAAAAAACAGTCCCTTCAGAATCAGGCATTCATAGAATTTAAAAACTCTTTATTATTCTTTGTTCCGCTCATTTTTTCAAGCAAAAATTCAAGACTATCCATCGGATTGAGTGATGACAGGAGTTTTCTGAGTATCCAGACCCGGTTGAGGGTTTCTTCGTCCAGCAGCAGCTCTTCTTTACGAGTGCCGGATTTCTTGATATCGATAGCAGGGAACACGCGTTTATCGGACAGTCTTCGGTCAAGTTGAATCTCCATGTTGCCAGTACCTTTGAATTCTTCGAAAATGACCTCATCCATCCGGCTGCCAGTATCAATCAGAGCCGTTGCAATAATGGTCAGACTCCCCCCTTCTTCGATATTGCGCGCCGCGCCGAAGAACCGTTTAGGACGTTGAAGAGCGTTGGAGTCCACACCGCCGGAAAGAATTTTCCCGCTGGGAGGCATAACCGCATTATAGGCGCGGGCAAGCCGGGTAATGCTGTCCAGAAGAATCACCACATCTTTTTTATGCTCCACGAGACGCTTGGCTTTTTCAATCACCATTTCCGCCACCTGCACATGCCGCTCCGCAGGTTCATCAAATGTTGAGCTAATGACTTCGGCGTTGACCGAACGCTCCATGTCCGTGACTTCTTCCGGTCGTTCATCAATCAGAAGCACAAATGGAATCACATCCTTATGGCTGGCGATAATGCTGTTGGCGATATTTTGCAGCAGCATGGTTTTTCCAGAGCGCGGCGGAGAAACGATCAACCCCCGCTGTCCGAATCCGATAGGAATCATTAAATCCATGATGCGGGTGGAATAATTATCTGATGCTACTTCAATCTTCATTTTCCGATTGGGATATAGCGGCGTGAGATTGTCAAAAAGAATTTTATCCCGCGCAACCTCAGGATCTTCATAGTTGACAGCCTCAACTTTCAACAGGGCGAAATACCGCTCAGATTCTTTGGGCTGGCGAATTTGTCCGGATATCGTATC
Source organism: Desulfobacteraceae bacterium (assembly GCA_027325475.1). Classification (GTDB taxonomy): domain Bacteria; phylum Desulfobacterota; class Desulfobacteria; order Desulfobacterales; family Desulfatirhabdiaceae; genus RAAP-1. The sequence continues at coordinate 5,227 of DAIEFO010000098.1, forward strand.
TCCGGTCCTCAGATTGAATCGGCGAATCTGTGAAGGAGAAACGTAAATATCATCCGGACCAGGCAGATAATTGTAGTTAGGCGCCCGCAGAAATCCGAAGCCATCCGGAAGGATTTCAAGCGTTCCTTCTCCAAATATCTGACCGTTTTTTTCAAACTGCGTTTGAAGAAGGGCAAAAATAAGCTCCTGCTTTCGGAGTCCAGCAGCCCCGTGGATATTGTAATCCTTGGCCATCTGGGCTAATTCGCTGATTCTTTTGTCTTTGAGTTCGGCAATGTTCATGAATCCAATACCCCATGATCTTCCTCCTCATAATGCCTCGCGATTATATCAAGTACATGATAGAAGAGGGGTGAAAAAATGAAAATGATTGAAAGTGGTTATAATAAGTGTGTATATCAGGAAATTGTCATAATGGATTTACTACAGGGTCATTCCTTCGGAGCTTTTAACACTGATAAACCCGCAAAAAACCAAAAACACAATGGTAAGGCAGAAAGTTAAAGATCAAAATCAAAGCGCTCAAATCCTGAGGAATGAANATAACTTTCAGGTACACCGCAACGATGAAGTACGCTTCGCAACGATGAAAGCTGAAACTTCTGCGGATCCGTCTGAAAATTGGCATCTTGCGAAGACATCGACACTGTTCACCGTAACATACGAAAACAACGGGTAAACAATTGAACTGCGCATTGCTGGCTTATGGAGGAATATGGATGTTTCTGAGATTAAAATTTATGAAGTATTGGGTTTGGTATTCACTCCAAAATAGCGGGTCTGGTGTTTTTAAGCCCGTTTGTCTTGACTTTCGGCGGACGCTTCTGGCAAAAAAGCAAAAATGCTGAATAACTCCGCCGGTGCTCTGGCTGCTGTCAAAGCCAAAAACACATTTTGAGGATTTCTATATGATGGATATCGCGATGTCAAGCTTTATATGTGAATTTTGTGATGAATTCGGATAAACTCGCCCCAATGACCATTTCTGAATGAATTTTGATGCCCCGTAAAAAGTCGATTTGGAGGACGGCTTTGTAAAAAGTTCGCAGACAAGGCGTGCAAATCCGCAAGGAGTGAGGTTTACTTTTGGGTACGCCGCAACAACGAAAGATGCGGCGCAACGCAGCATCCGGACTTTTTATGAAGCCGCCAATTTTTAAAGGAGGTAGCACATGGGAAATATCAGGCAGGCTGTATTTGCAGGCACATGGTATCCTGGCAGCGCTTCCGGCTGCCAGAATGAAATTGAAAAAATGACTGTATCTTCAAGCATGATACCCGATACGTCAGGCGCCCACACAGGCGGCATCGTACCTCATGCCGGATGGTATTTTTCCGGCAGCATCGCCTGTGATGTCATGCGCCAGCTCAAGAGCACCGCTTCCGATCCGGATGTTGTCGTGATTTTCGGCACCCATATGCACGCCACCATGCCAATTTCCGTGATGCGCACCGGAGCATGGGAAACACCGCTGGGAAATTTGTCCATTCATGAACCATTGGCTGAAGAACTGATACGCCGCGTTCCAGGAATACGGGATGCTTCCCATGCAACGGACGCGGACAACACCATCGAAATTCAATTGCCGTTTATCAGATATTTCTGGAAACATGTAAAAATTCTACCCGTGAGTGCACCACCGGCATCCATATCCATCGAAGCCGGCAAATCGGTGGCAGCCGCGGCCACGGCGCTGGGGCTTAAAATTATTGTGCTGGGATCCACGGATTTGACACATTATGGCCCCAATTACGGGCTTGTCCTGAAAAGAAAAACCGAAGATGCTCTGGAATGGGTTCGCCATGACAACGACAAAGGTATGATTGACGCCATGCTGTCGATGAGCCCGGAAGCAGTTATTGCACAGGCGCAGGAAAAACTGAATGGCTGCTGCGCAGGAGCGGCTGCGGCCGCCCTGTCCGCAGGACGAGCGCTGGGAGCGGTTCGCGGCAAGTTGATGGCATACGCCACCAGTTTTGATAAAAGTCCCGGAGAAAGTTTTGTGGGGTATGCGGGCATCGTATTTTAATTGATTTTGTTGTGAATCTATATTACGAACTCCGGCAATTGAAGATCATATTTGACGACTTGTTATGGGTCCACCATCATCGAAAGCAGGGGAGAAATCATGAGAGTACTGGTCAGTGATAATCTGGGTGAAATTGGCATTAAAATGTTTCAAAAGGAAGATGGCATTGATGTGGATGTCAAAACCGGTCTGACGCCGGATGCGCTTAAAAGCATCATTCATGAGTACGATGCACTGGTGATTCGAAGCGCTACCAAAGTAACGGCGGATATACTGAAAGCCGGAACCCGTCTGAAAGTGGTAGGCAGAGCAGGTATCGGGCTGGACAATGTGGATATCGCCGCGGCAACCAAACAGGGCGTAATTGTCATGAACACCCCCGGCGGCAATGTGGTAACCACTGCAGAACATGCCATCTCCCTGATGCTGTCCTTAACTCGGAATATCCCTCAAGGCACCGCATCATTGAAAGCAGGCAAGTGGGAGAAAAAAAACCTTCAGGGGCGGGAAATTTTCAATAAGGTTCTGGGTCTCATCGGTTTCGGAAAGATCGGCTCTATCGTGGCCGACAGGGCCAGAGGCCTGAAAATGCGAGTCGTTGTTTATGATCCGT
>DAIEFO010000099.1 GCA_027325475.1 Desulfobacteraceae bacterium
ATGCGCTAAGAAATCTGGATGAAAGCGGAATCGTAATGCTGGGGGCGGAAGTTGCGCCAGGAGATATTTTAGTAGGAAAAATTACCCCAAAAGGGGAGACGCAATTATCTCCAGAGGAAAAGCTCCTGCGAGCTATTTTTGGTGAAAAAGCCGGGGATGTCAAAGATACCTCTTTGCGCGTTCCTCCTGGAATTCAGGGGATTGTGATTGACGCCAAGATATTTTCCCGTCGCGGCGTCGATAAAGATGATCGTACACGCCAGATTGAAGATGCGGAGATCGCGCTTCTGGAACGGAACATGAAAGACGAGCTTTCGGTGATTCAGGAAGTTGTTGAGGCCAGGCTTGTCGGACTATTGAAAGGGCAGAGTTGCAGTACGGTTTTCAAAAAGGGTAAAAAACTCTTGTTGCCCAAGGGAACGCCTATTGCTGAAACCGATATTGTTCATGTTCCTGTGGAACAGTTTGAAGGGATTGTGCTGGAAAATGCGGAAGTGACGGAACAGGTCCACCAGCTTCTGGAAAACTATCGTGGACAGTGTGAACAGTGCCGTGCCAATTTTGAAAGACAGGCAACCCGTTTTGAAAAAGGCGATGACCTGGCGCCGGGTGTCATCAAGATGGTGAAAGTATATGTCGCCATGAAGCGTAAACTCTCTGTCGGGGATAAAATGGCGGGGAGGCATGGTAACAAAGGGGTCGTGTCGCGGATTTTACCTGAGGAAGATCTGCCGTATTTTGCGGATGGTACCCCTGTGGACATGGTGTTGAATCCGCTGGGTGTGCCTTCACGTATGAATGTGGGACAGGTGCTTGAAATTCATTTGGGGCTTGCCGCTAAAGGGCTGGGGCAACAACTGAACCGATTGGTCGAACAGCAGAAGTTGACTGCGCTGAGAGAAAAATTTGCAGAAATTTTTTCTTCCATATCTGAAGATGATCAACAGGTTCGTCGAAATGTATCCGCCATGAATGACGATGAACTGGCAGCGTTTGCACGCCAGTTCAAAAATGGTGTGCCCATGGCGACACCCGTATTTGATGGCGCCAAGGAATCGGAAATTAAAGATCTCCTTGAAGTGGCCGGGCTGGACAGATCTGCACAGTGTACACTTTATGACGGACGCACCGGAGAACCATTCAGGGAAAAAATTACCGTAGGCGCCATGTATATGCTGAAGTTGCACCATCTCGTGGATGACAAGATACATGCCAGATCCATAGGGCCTTATTCTTTGGTGACTCAGCAGCCGCTGGGTGGCAAAGCTCAATTCGGTGGTCAGCGGCTGGGCGAAATGGAGGTCTGGGCGATGGAGGCGTATGGCGCATCCCACGCCTTGCAGGAATTTCTGACTGTCAAATCGGACGATATGGCCGGCCGAACCCGCATGTATGAAAAAATCGTAAAAGGCCAGAATTCGCTGGAACCTGGCATACCGGAATCCTTCAAAGTGCTGACCAATGAACTGATGAGCCTGGGGCTGGATGTCACGCTGATTGAAGACTGAATCCGTTGAAATCAAACAAAGACCATGATCGTCAATCAGGCTATGTGAGTTTTTGGGCAGACCTGTGGTTCACCCTGCAGCAAGGCAATAAGGGCGCTTCATCTGGTTTTTCTGCCGAAACGATGATCAAAGCACGAAAAGATAATGAGTATATGACACAATGCTCAAGGCCGTTTTTTCGACAGGCATCGAGTTCCCGGATGCACCTGTCATTGTATCAGGAAATATAAGGAGATAATTTTTGGAAACGTTATACGATTTTTTCGCAAAACCTATGGATCCTAAACGGTACAGTGGTGTTCGGGTTGCCTTGGCATCTCCGGAACAGATACTGAAATGGTCCCATGGTGAGATAAAAAAGCCAGAAACCATTAATTATCGAACATTCAAGCCGGAGCGTGACGGACTTTTTTGCGCAAAAATTTTTGGCCCGACCAAGGATTATGAGTGCAATTGCGGTAAATATAAAAGAATGAAGCATCGGGGCGTTATCTGCGAAAAATGCGGTGTTGAAGTCATTCAATCCAAGGTCCGCCGTGAACGAATGGCTCATATCGAGTTGGCATGTCCTGTTGCACATATCTGGTTTTTGAAAAGTCTTCCCAGCAAAATAGGAAATTTGTTGGACCTGACGTTGAAAAACCTGGAAAAAGTTCTGTATTTCGACAGCTATATCGTGATCGATCCTAAAGACACGACGTTGGCGCGCGGTCAACTGCTGTCTGATGACAAATACAAAGAAGCACTTGAAAATTTCGGCGCGAAATTTGAGGTTGGCATTGGTGCAGAGGCTATCAAGATATTACTGGACGGGCTCGATCTTCAGTCAATATATCAGCAGTTGCGTACTGAGATTCGCACCAGTAATTCCTCAGCAAAACGTCAGAAGATGGCGAAACGCCTTAAAATTGTCGATGCGTTCAGACGTTCTGGAATTGATCCAACATGGATGATCATGGATGTTATTCCGGTGCTTCCGCCGGATTTGCGGCCTTTGGTGCCGCTGGAGGGAGGGCGTTTTGCAACATCGGATTTAAATGACTTATACAGAAGGGTTATCATCCGGAACAACCGTCTGAAGCGTCTGATCGAGCTGCGCGCGCCGGATATTATCATTCGTAATGAAAAGCGCATGCTTCAGGAGGCCGTGGATGTGCTGTTTGACAACGGCCGTCATGGCCGGGTGATCACTGGCACCAACAAACGGCCTCTGAAATCTCTCAGCGATACCCTGAAAGGAAAACAGGGTCGATTTCGCCAGAATCTTCTGGGTAAACGTGTTGATTATTCCGGCAGAACGGTTATTACCGTCGGTCCGAATCTCAGGCTGCACCAATGCGGGCTTCCTAAAAAGATGGCATTGGAATTGTTCAAGCCTTTTGTTTATTATCGGTTAGAACAAAAAAATCTGGCTCAGACAGTGAAAAGCGCCAAAAAACTGGTTGAAAGTGAAGATCCACAGGTTTGGGATACCCTCGATGAAGTGGTAAGAGAGTATCCAGTGATGCTCAATCGTGCTCCGACATTGCACCGTTTGGGAATACAGGCGTTTGAGCCGACATTGATCGAAGGAAAGGCGATTCAACTGCATCCTCTGGTCTGTACAGCCTTCAACGCAGACTTTGATGGAGATCAGATGGCGGTGCATATTCCGCTTTCCGTAGAGTCTCAGATCGAGGCGCGGATACTGATGCTTTCCAGCAATAATATTTTGTCTCCGGCCAATGGCAGTCCGATTATTGTTCCCAGTCAGGATATCGTATTGGGGATTTATTACATGACGCGCGGTGTTGTGGGCGCCAAAGGTGAAGGCATGACGTTTTTCGGGCCCGAAGAAGTGCGTTCTGCGTATGATGCGGGTGCTGCAGCGCTTCATGCCTGGATCACGGTGCGGATACACGGAAAGCGTATTAAGACAACGGTGGGACGGGTGCTGCTGTGGGAGATCATGCCTAAAGATACCGTCATGGTGCTGCGCCGTGTTATGACGGAAACGTATGAAGAAGCAGAGCGGGTCAAGCAGGAATATGCCTCCGGAATACCGTTTGCTGAACTGGTCCAAAAATATTCAAAACACCCTGACAAAGCCATCAAAGGTCTCGTTGGCAAACTCCGCAGTGAAGAATTTAAAAGGGTGTTTGCGGCATCCGATGCCGAAATCGATGCACTGTTTTCTTTGAATCCTGATGATGTCAGCGATATCATGATGTTTGACGATGCCTACCATATTTTTGTGGTTATTGACCGAATGCCTGAAATTCCATTTGATGTTGTGAACAATGTTATGGACAAGAAATCGCTCAAGGATCTGGTGGACTATGCCTACCGGAATCTTGGCCCTAAATCGACGGTAATTCTGGCTGACCGCGTCAAGGATATCGGATATCGTTATTCAACGGAGGCAGGGCTTTCAATTTCAATCGATGCCATGATCATCCCTGAGAAAAAATCGGAGATTCTGAAAACAGCGGAAGATAAGGTTAAGGAAATCGAAAAACAATATACGGAAGGTTTGATTACTCCGGGAGAGAAATACAATAAGGTGGTGGATATCTGGGCAAAGGCTACGGATGATGTAGCTAATGAAATGATGGAAGCCATGAAAACGGAAAAAATTGAAAAAGATGGCAAAGCTGTCGCCCAGGAAAGCATGAACCCGATTTATATGATGGCGGATTCCGGCGCCAGGGGCAGCAAGGACCAGATGCGTCAGCTTGCGGGTATGCGCGGGCTGATGGCGAAACCATCCGGCGAAATTATTGAAACACCTATCACCGCCAATTTCCGTGAAGGATTGTCCGTGCTTCAGTATTTCATTTCGACACATGGTGCACGGAAAGGGCTTGCGGATACGGCTCTGAAAACGGCCAATTCAGGCTATCTGACCCGTCGTCTGGCGGATATCGCACAGGATTGCGTGGTCATGGAGCATGACTGCGGAACGCTCATGGGCGTGGATGTGGAACCGCTGACAGAAGGCGGTGAAGTCATTCAAAGGCTGGGAGATCGTATTCTGGGGCGGGTCGCATGTGAGGATATTTTAGATCCCTATACGGATGAGGTTTTGATTACAGCCGGCACGGAGCTGGATGAGAATGCCGTTGCAGTCATTGAAAATGCGGGCCTCAAAAAAGTCCGGATACGGAGCGTGTTGACCTGTAAGTCTGGCCACGGGGTCTGCGCCAAATGCTACGGACGAGACCTGGCGCATGGCCGGACTGTTGAAATCGGCCAGGCCGTCGGCATATTGGCGGCGCAGTCCATTGGCGAACCTGGAACGCAGTTGACGATGCGGACATTTCACATTGGAGGAACGGCGAACCGGCGCGTTGAACAGGCGGACATACGTGCACGGGTGGATGGGATCATCAAATTCGAAGACCTGATTGTTCAGCGCAACTCAGAAGACAAAGACATCGTTATGAACCGTAAGGGCGGCGAGTTTGCGATTCTCAGCGAAGCAGGCAGAAAGATCGAACATTTTACGGTTATTTTCGGGGCAAATGTTCATGTCAAGGATGATCAGAAAGTAAAGGCAGGCGATTTGCTGGCCACCTGGGATCCATTCAGTACGCCCATCATTACGGAAGTAGATGGGGTCGTGAAGTTTGGCGATATCATGGCCAATAGAACCATGCAGGAAAAAATGGATCCTGTTACCCAAAAATCGAGTCGTACAATTATCGAATCTAAAAATATCGATGAACGTCCACGAATTTCAATTAAAGACAAGGACGGCAAGACCGCAAAGTTGACCCGATCCAGTGGATGGGCGCGATACATGCTCCCGGTGGATGCGATCCTGCTGGTGGAAGAAGGCGACACTGTCAAAGCGGGGGATGTCGTTGCCAAACTGCCACGAGCTACCACAAAAACAAAGGATATTACCGGAGGCCTTCCCAGAGTCGCAGAGTTGTTTGAAGTTCGAAAGCCCAAGGATATTGCTGTTCTCAGTGAGATAGATGGATACGTTTCAATTTCGAAAGGCAGTAAAAAAGGAAAACAGAAGGTCACCATTACGCCGGTGGATGTGGGTGAAAAGAAAGAATATCTGATTCCGCGTGGGAAGCATATTCATGTGATAGAAGGTGATTATGTTCGTGCTGGAGAGCCTCTTATCGGTGGTTCTAAGATCCCTCAGGATATTTTAAACATCAAGGGTGAAATTGAACTGGCGCGGTATCTGGTCAACGAAGTTCAGGAAGTTTACAGGCTCCAGGGTGTCCGGATCAATGATAAACACATTGAGGTTATCGTACGGCAGATGATGCGAAGGGTTAAGATCACCGATTCCGGGGATACTGATTTTATCCAGGATGAACAGGTTGACAAGACAAAATTTCAGGAAGTCAATGCTGATATTGTAGAAAAATCATTTGATGAAGCGGATGAGTCCGGAAAGATGCTTCAACGAAGGGGGGCTCCTGCGAAAGCAGAACCACTCATTCTCGGCATTACCAAAGCATCTTTGAGTACCGAAAGTTTTATCTCGGCGGCTTCGTTTCAGGAAACAACCAAGGTTTTGACAGATGCCAGTATTGCCGGTGCTGTTGATCACCTCCGCGGGTTGAAGGAAAATGTCATTATGGGCCGAACCATTCCCGCGGGAACCGGCTTTCCGGCATATCGTGACGTCAAAATTGACACCGTGTGATATAGCTGATTATTTAACAATGAGTGAATAAATTGATGCCTTCGTAAGAGGTCTATTTTCAGATGCGTTCGAAAAAAGTTCGCAGACAAGATGTGAAAATCATATGTAATATTGAGTATTTATCATATATTGCAACGATGAATAACGCAACCTGCAGACTCTTTACGAAGTCATCGATATTGATAAAACGCAGCGTCGCAACATGGTGTTTGCGAAAAACCAAAGTTGTAACAGGACATCGGGTCTCCACAGAAAAGGCTTGACATTGTCCACAAATATGTATAAAAGAACTAATTTTACTTTATCCAAGTACTTATTTAGAAGCGATTTTAAGGAAAAGCAATGCCTACAATCAACCAGCTTGTAAGAAAAGGAAGAAAACGGGTCAGCAAGAAGACCACGACGCCTGCCTTAAAAGGGGCTCCTCAGAAAAGAGGTGTTTGTACGCGCGTGTACACATCAACACCCAAAAAGCCGAACTCAGCGTTGCGTAAGGTGGCCAGGGTAAGGCTTACGACAGGGATCGAAGTTACGGCCTATATTCCGGGGATTGGGCATAACCTTCAGGAACACTCTGTGGTTCTGGTGAGAGGCGGGCGCGTCAAAGACCTTCCTGGTGTTCGTTATCACATCATTCGAGGGACGCTGGATACGCTGGGTGTGGATGATCGAAAGCAGGGGCGTTCCAAATACGGTGCTAAAAAGCCGAAATAATTAACAGGTGATCGCTTTCAATCCGAAATGAATCTGGTGGTTGCAGAAAGTTCAGTCTTGGCATCGCGCCGAGGTCAATCTTTTTTTGTGAAACCGTCAAAACTTTAAGTGAAAATGGTGTGCAATTATGCCCAGACGCAGAGAAGTCTCAGAACGAGCCATTATTGCAGATGCAAAATATGACAGTAAGCTGGTGGCAAAGTTTATCAAGTCCATTATGGAAGATGGCAAAAAAAGCCTGGCAGAATCAATACTCTACAGTGCGTTTGATATTATAGAGAAAAAAACGAACGAAGCTCCATTAAAAATGTTTGAGCAGGCTATTGAGAATGTCAGGCCAATGATTGAAGTAAAATCCAGGCGGGTTGGCGGTTCTACGTATCAGGTGCCTACTGAGATACGACCATCGAGGCGAACAGCTCTGGGGATCAGATGGCTCATCGGTTTTGCGAGGAAGCGGTCTGAGAAAAGTATGGCGGAAAAGCTGGCGGCAGAACTTCTGGATGCAGCGAATAACAGGGGCTCAACAGCAAAGAAAAAAGAAGATACACATAAAATGGCTGAGGCCAATAAGGCATTTGCGCATTACCGCTGGTAGTCGTTTTTTTGTGAAAGCATACGCCGAGCCCGCAAAATGGACGTGCGCCGGGGATAATTCGGAATTGACGCAAATCAAGTAGCGGGCAGACCGCAACAAAAGAGAGGACAGTGAGATGGCGAAAGAAAAGTTCGAGCGGACCAAGCCGCATGTGAATGTAGGGACGATAGGACATATTGATCATGGCAAGACGACGCTGACAGCGGCGATTACCAAGCACAACGGGCTGAAGGGCATGGCCAAATATGTGCCGTTTGATCAGATCGACAAGGCGCCTGAAGAGAAAGAGCGAGGGATTACGATTGCCACGGCGCATGTGGAATATGAGACAGCCAATCGCCATTATGCCCATGTGGACTGTCCGGGGCACGCGGA
>DAIEFO010000009.1 GCA_027325475.1 Desulfobacteraceae bacterium
GCTGGACTACCTGCCGGGCACGGCGGAAGTGCTGCCCGAGATCGCCGCCGCGGTGAAGGGCAGGATCACAATCTTGGTCGACGGCGGCATACGCACCGGCGGCGACGTGCTGAAGATGCTGGCGCTGGGCGCCGACGCCGTCCTTATTGGCAGACCTTTTTCCATTGCCGTACTGGGCGGCATGAAAGAAGGGGTAATTCGCTATATCAATCAGCTTGAATCGGAATTGATTCAAAGCATGATTCTGACAGGTACGCCGGCCGTCACTCATGTGAATCCGGCTATTTTATGGGCAACATCATGAAAAAAGTCATTGTTTCTGTATTTGGGCCGGATCGGCCCGGAATTCTGGCCGCAGTGTCGCGGATACTTCACGAACAGGACTGCAACATCGAAAATGTGACGCAGACCATTCTTCAATCCGAATTTTCCGGCAGCTTCATTGCTGACACTCCCGAAAGTTTGACTGCCGATGCGCTGTGCTGCTGTTTCTCCCGGATATTGACGCCGATGCGGCTTCAAGTCCATGTTAAATATCTGGAAGTGGCTGTTCCGGCGCTGTCTGGTGTGGCGTCTGAACCATTTGTGATTACCACCCGGGGGCCGGACAGAAAAGGTCTGGTGGCTGGCATTACCCATGTGATCGCATCGTACGGAGTGAATGTCACCCATCTTCAGGCTGTTTTTAAGGGCGGTGATAATCCCGGCGACAATATCATGATTTACGAGGTAGATGTGCCGGTGAATATCGATGCACACATATTTCACAGGGATTTGCAGGACAGGGCTGCTGAGCTGGGGCTTGTCATCAGTATTCAGCATCGCAGAATTTTTGAAGCTATCAACCGGGTGTGATTCCAGTTTGCATTTTTGCTTTTTCAGTCTTGGCATGAATGCCTGCTGGAATATTATTTTGGAAACCGAATGGAATAAGCATGTTGCTGTATTATGGACGATTATCGATAAAACGAGGATAAGATGCTGAGTACGAGCGAAATTGTATCAACTCTGGAAATGCTTCAAAATGAACATCTGGATGTGCGGACGGTAACCCTGGGGATCAATCTTCTGGATTGTGTCAGCCATGATATTCACCAGTTCAAAGACAGGATTTATTCCCGGATTACAGGTTTGGCTGCGGATCTGGTACGGGTTTGTAATCAGATCGGCGATAAATACGGCATTCCGGTGGTGAACAAGCGGATATCCATCAGCCCGATGGCGGTGGCGGGTGCGCCGTTTTCATCGGAACAACTGGTAGAGGTGGCCAAAGTCCTGAACGATGCGGCCGTTTCGGTGAATGTGGATTTTATCGGCGGATTTACCGCCTTGGTGCAAAAAGGCATTGCACGGGGAGATCGGGCCTTGATCGAAGCCATCCCGCAGGCTCTGGCGGAAACAGAGCGGGTTTGTGCTTCCGTGAATGTCGCATCGACTCGTGCCGGCATTAATATGGATGCAGTGCTGCTGATGGGAAAAATCATCCGCGAGGCTGCCCGGCGAACGGCGCATCAGGATGGACTGGCATGCGCCAAACTGTGCGTTTTCGCAAATATTCCAGAAGATATCCCGTTTATGGCTGGCGCCTATCTGGGCGTTGGAGAGGCGGATGCAGTTATCAACGTCGGCGTCAGCGGCCCGGGTGTGGTTAAAAAGGCCATTGACAGGGCGATTGCCGCAGATCCCCGGCTGGATTTAGGACGGCTTTCTGAAATCATCAAGCGTACGGCTTACAAGGTGACCCGCGTGGGAGAGCTTATTGGCCGCGAGGTGGCTTCGGTTCTGGGAATTCGTTTCGGGGTGGTGGATTTGAGTTTGGCGCCCACGCCTAATGTCGGAGACAGCGTCGGAGAGATTTTTCAGAGTCTGGGATTGAAAAGTATCGGAGTTCCCGGTTCTACGGCAGCACTTGCCATGCTGAATGATGCCGTCAAGAAAGGCGGTGCGTTCGCCAGCTCTCATGTTGGAGGTCTCAGTGGCGCGTTTATTCCGGTCAGTGAGGACCTTAATATCGAAGCTGCTGCAAGGTCAGGACAGCTTACGATCGAAAAGCTCGAAGCCATGACCAGTGTGTGTTCTGTCGGATTGGATATGGTGGCCATTCCCGGTGATACATCCGAAGAAACGATTGCGGCGATTATTGCCGATGAGATGGCCATTGGTGTGATTAACAAAAAAACGACCGCAACGCGGCTGATACCGGTTCCGGGAAAGAAGGCTGGTGACAGCGCGTTTTTCGGAGGGCTTTTGGGGCAGTCGGTTATCATGCCTGTCAATAACGCCGAAGGCGATAACCCCTTTATTCGTCTCGGAGGGCTGATTCCCGCGCCGATCCAGAGTATGAACAACTGAAACTGATAATTCCCAGTTCGCATTCAAACTGATACCTTTGTCAGCTTCGCTGTGCTGCGATTCGACGTACTGAATGTACAGTCTCATCGCTGCTCGCTTGCTTTCGCGGTCTCAGTCCGAATGTTTGCTGGAATGTCATTTTGAAAGCAAAATGGAATAAGCTGTGAAAGAATTGGAAAATTGCAAGGAGATAGCAATGATTCATCCTGAGAGACTGGCAGAAATATTTACCCGCCTGGTGAAAATTGACAGTGTGTCCCGAAATGAGGCGAACATCTGTAATGAGTTGCAGAATATCCTGGAGGCAATCGGCGCCGATACTTTTATAGATCGCGCAGGAGATGCCGTCGGCGGTAATACGGGAAATCTGATCGCCCGTTTTGTAGGTAATGTGGATGCGCCTGTAATGATGCTTTGTGCACATATGGATACGGTAGAACCAGGAAACGGGATCAAACCGCAGTTCAAAGACGGTGTTTTTACCAGTGATGGTAGCACCATTTTGGGTGCTGATGACAAGAGCGCCATCGCTGTTCTCATCGAGGTGCTGACTACGCTTCACGAGGAGCGCCTGCCCCATGGTCCCCTGGAGGTGGTGCTGACGATTTGTGAAGAAATCGGGCTGTTGGGCGCTAAACATCTGGATATAAATCATGTCAAGGCCAGGTTCGGTTATGTGCTGGATACGACCGATACGACGGGCATTGTCAACCGCGCTCCGGGCGCCAATCATCTGGAATTTATCGTAAACGGGAAAGACGCCCATGCGGGCGCGGCTCCGGAAAAAGGCATTAACGCCATTGCCATTGCCAGTAAAGCCATCGCCGGCTTGACGCTGGGAAGAATTGATCATGAAACCACCTGTAATATCGGTGTGATTCAAGGCGGAGTTGCTACCAACATCATTCCTAGTCAGGTTATAGTCAAGGGAGAAGTTCGCAGCCATGATTCCCAAAAGCTGGCAAATCTGACGCAGGCCATTGTAACAGCCTTTGAAGCCGCTGTCCGGGATTTCAGACCGCAATCCGCAGAAGCCGGAAATCCACGACTGAAGGTTTCCGTGGAACCTGATTTTGCCTGCACCCACATTCCTGAAGATCATCCGGTTGTAAGCCTGGCCGTGAAAGCGGCGCAGAATCTGGGCCGGACGCTGAAGCCCCGAACCACCGGCGGCGGCGCGGACGCCAATGTCTTTTTTTCAAAAGGAATCATGACAGGTGTCTTGGGAACCGGCATGCGCGACATGCATACGGTGCGGGAATCCGTGAAGTTGAGCGATATGGTCGAAGCCGCGGAACTGCTTCTGGAAATCATCCGTCTGCACAGCCTTTGAAATTCGGATATGATTTGGTATGGCAAAGGAGATTGGTATGAAACGTGCTGCAAGGATATCCGTCTCACTGATATGGTTGTGGCTTTTGCCTGCAACGCTGGTATTCGCCCAGAATGCGAAATTGCCGGACGGTTTTGTGTATCTGAACGATCTGGTGCCGGATATTGTTGTTGAACTCCGGTATGCATCGAACAACAACTTTATTGGACGTCCTGTTGACGGATATGGGTCATCCCGATGCATTATCACCCGTCCGGCCGCAGAAGCGCTCAAAAAAGTGGAGGCAGCGCTGAAACCCTTTGGGCTTGGGCTGAAAGTGTTTGATGCTTATCGGCCACAGCAGGCGGTAGATGATTTTGTACGATGGGCCAGGGATATCGGCGATACCCGGATGAAGCAGACATACTATCCGAATGTGGACAAAAAAAATCTGTTTCCCGATGGATATATTGCGGAAAAATCCAGCCACAGCCGGGGAAGTACGGTGGATCTGACCATTATCTCTTTAAATGGCGATGCAGGAAAAGAACTGGATATGGGCACCGGTTTTGACTTTTTCGGCCCTGAATCCTGGCCGGACAATCCTCATATGACGCCTTCTCAGCGCAGCCACCGGATGTTGCTCCAGGTACTGATGAAACAGTACGGTTTTGCTCCTTACGATAAGGAATGGTGGCATTTTACGCTGACAGGTGAACCGTTTCCAGCCACATGGTTTAATTTTCCAGTGCAGTGATGGCAGTGAAAAATCCGACTTTGATGATTTATCTGGCATTTGGGGTTCAATTTCCAGAGTCATTGATTACTGATTGCCAAAACCATTTTGATCCCCACAGTCTGGACACTCCCAGGTGATGCCGTTACAGGTCATGCCCCAGAGATTTTTTTCCATGCAGTCCTGACAGATGGCAAATCCGCAGCGGCACCGCCAGCAAAAAGGCGGCAGTTTCCCGCAGCACGCGCAGGGGATTTCTTTAGCCGCCTGACGTTTTTTTCTGTACTTCGATGAAGATGTCATGGTAACTCCATTTTCAGCGAATTAAAATCCTGACGATCTTGTAAAAAGCCCGTACACAGCATAAGCGCTACTATGCAGACTTTTTGCGAAGCCGTCAATCTTCCTTTTTCCAGTATGATAGATATATGGTAACCGTATTGTACCGCTTGTTTTGAAGCGTTCAGCAGGTGATGGAGCATGATCGTTTTTGAATTAAAATGCAGTCAGGGCCATTTATTCGAAGGATGGTTCGATGATGGAAATGCCTATGAAGATCAAAAAGCCAGGGGGCTGCTGACATGTCCAGTCTGTAGCGACACATGTATCAGCAAGGTTCCGACGGCCTTTTCCATTGCATCTTCAGGGGGTGGTACGGATGTGGAAACTGTATATCGGGAAGCAGCCGTATTGCGTAACAAGATATCAGCATTTTTAGAAAAAAATTTTGATAATGTAGGCACCCGCTTTGCTGCTGAAGCCTTAAAAATCCATTACGGTGTTTCAGAGCCCCGAAATATCAGAGGAACCAGCACCCCTGCCGAAGAAGAAACCTTGAAATCCGAGGGGATTGAATTCATAAAAATTCCTGCCGGACTAGATGAGTGATGTTACTGCGTTCTTGCAGACACCACAGACCTGACATTCCGAAGACATGGAACAAGGAGGAGATTTTTTTCCGTTCAGTGCTCTGTCATATTCTTTTTGTAGAAACTTTTTATCGACGCCATTGTCAATGTGATCCCATGGCAAAGGTTCTTCCACACAGCGTTCTCGATAAATACAGGAAGAAAGAGGAATTTGGGGAATTTCTCGAAACGTTTTTCCCCAGTTTCCCCGGTTTTTCGCGGCGTGTATTAAAAGTGCGGAAAACCGGCGATCCCCTTTAGACAACATGGCGGATACGATGGATTCTCTGAAATTATTTACTTCGACCCGCATGTTGGGTACGGATTTCAGCCCTCGCAGCACCGTTTCGAACTTTTTTTTCAAGACATCCTTACGATCCATCGCCGCCCACTGGAATGGTGTGAATGGCTTGGGGATAAAAGCATTGATACTTACGGTAATGCTGCCAATGTGTCCTGTTGCCCTGCTGCTTTCCAGAAACCCGTCTTTTATCTTTCGGCACAGAATCACAATGGCGTCAACATCTTCAGGCGTCTCTGTGGGAAGACCGATCATGAAATAGAGTTTCAGATTGGGAATGCCCGCGGACACCAGGGCTGTCGCAGCTTCTCGTATCTGGAGCTCTGTAATTCCCTTGTTGATCACCTGCCGCATGCGTTCTGAGCCTGCATCTGGCGCTATGGTAGCCGTTTTTACGCCGCTTGCAGCCAGAGAAGCAATCAGTGATGGCGTAAGCGCGTCTGCCCGAAGCGAACTGAAGGAGAGATGAGCTCCCACTTTTTGTGCATGTTTGCAGAGACGATCCAGATCCGGGAGATCGGATACGGCCGCGCCCACAAGTCCGATTCTGTCGGACCTCTGGATGCCGTTGTGAATACATGACTCCAGTACAGACAGGGACCTGAAACGGGGAGGGCGGTAAACAAACCCTGCGGAACAAAAGCGGCAGCCATGAGGACATCCCCGGCTGACTTCAACCAGATGGCTGTTTCCAAACGAGGATTGTGATGCAATCACCGTGCTTTGTGTCTGAAACTGGTCTATCTGTGGAACAAATACCCTGGAAATTTTCTCAGGCACATCCTTCAGCGGGAACAGCCCTGTGAAACCGTTCTCCGGTGTATAGCGATCTTCATAGAATGCGGGAATGTAAGCTCCGGGCACATGACTGGCCAATTGACAGAGAAGCTCGTCGCGTGTGAATCCGGAGTCGATATGGGATATGAACGGGAAAAGCAGCATCTCAGCTTCGCCGATGAGGAAACAGTCAATAAAATGGGCGATGGGCTCAGGGTTGATGATACACGCGACGCCGCCGGCAATTACCAGCGGCATTGCGTCATCCCGTTCGGAAGACCGGGGCGGAATACCCGCGGCGTTTAACAATATGGGAACGTTCAGATAGTCATTTTCAAACGATATCGAAAAGGCGATAATATCAAATTGGGTAAGAGGCTTGGAGGATTCCAGAGAAAGAGGGCGTGCATCATCGGTATCCGGAAGAAAGACCCGCTCACATACGACAGATTCCATGGAATTGAAGAGACTGTAAACGGTCTGAAAACCCAGATTGGGAAGCCCTACGGCATACCGGTTGGGGTAAATCAGTGCAATGCTGATCTTCCCCTTCCAGCTTTTTCGGATAACTCCCGTTTCAGCGTTGTCCTGCCTGAACATCCGGACAGCTTTATGACGGGGCAACGACTAATCAGCCTTTTTTCGTAAAAAAGTGGGTACATCCAGATCGTCTTCATCCATTGGCGTAATTCTGAATCCATCTTCAGAGGTTTGAAATGCATCCTCTTCCATTTTTGAATTTTTACGGATATAGGCCGGTTCATCATAATCGATAATATCCGGATCCGACGGATTGGCGTTGCGGATTTTGCCTCTCAAGACCGCCAGCTTTCTGCCGCCTCTAACGATCCCGGTATCCACACCGGAACCGATTCCGGTTGCGATGACCGTCACCCGCATTTCATCTCCAAGGCCGTCATCAAAAATCTGGCCCCAGAATATTTCCGCGTCATCGCCGACTTCCTTGTAAATCCGGTCAGAGGCTTCGGTCATTTCTTCGAGGGTAATGTCCCGTGTACTGGTGATATTCATCAACACCCCTTTGGCGCCGGAAATGGACATATCTTCCAGTAGTGGATGCTGGATGGCTCTCTCGGCAGCTTCCAGGGCACGGTTTTCGCCGTTGGCAATGCCGATTCCCATCAGCGCCATTCCGGATTTGGACATGACACTGCTGACATCTGCAAAATCGAGATTGACGTAGCCAGGCATAAAAATCAGATCCGTGATACCTTTGACGGAATTCAAAAGCACCTCATCCGCTTTTTTGAACATGTCGATCAGTTTCGCATTTTTTAATGCCAGCCCTCTCAGTCGGTCGTTGGGAATGGTGATTACCGTATCAGCGGTATCACGCAGCATTTCAATACCGGATTCAGCACATCGGGTGCGTTTTTTCCCCTCAAATGAAAACGGCTTGGTCACTACGGCCACCGTCAATATTTCCATTTCCTTGCAGATATTGGCAATTACCGGTGCAGCGCCGGTGCCGGTGCCGCCTCCGAATCCGGCGGTAATAAATACCATGTTGCTGCCGGCCAGCGCGTCGCGGATGGCATCTGCGTTCTCAAGGGCTGCCTCTCTGCCTCTATCTGCGTTGGCGCCGGCGCCAAGTCCTTTGGTCAGTGCTTCACCGATCTGAAGTTTGACCGGAGCCTGGGATGCATTGAGTGCCTGAACATCGGTATTGGCCACAATAAATGTGACACCCTGAAGGTTAGATTCAATCATATTGTTGACAGCATTTCCCCCAGCGCCGCCAACACCAATCACTTTAATGACGGCCTGTTTATCCGTCTCAACGTATGTAAACGACATGTTTCACCCCCCAAACCCTTTGTTTTTTCAGATAGTTCGAATTTTAAACTGCCGTCCATTATCCTCAAGTTCCGCCCGGTTCGTAATTTGTGATTCGGGCTTGTCAGATCACATCCTTAAACCATTTTTTCATCTGACTGATAATACGATTGAATACATTTTTGTCCTGAATTTTGAATTTCCGGGTATTTTGATGTCTGGCGCCATACAGTACCAACCCAACGCCTGTTGCATACATGGGGTTGTTGACAACATCCACAAGCCCGCTGATACCCATGGGCTTTCCAATCCGGGTAGGTAGACTGAATACCGACTCTGCGGTTTCAAGTGCGCCTTCCAGCATGGATGAACCGCCGGTGATGACGATTCCGGACGCCATGGCATTTTCCATGCCTGCTCTGTAAATTTCACGCCGAATCAGCTCGAAAATTTCTTCCATGCGAGGTTCCAGAATTTCTGCCAGCACCTGTCGCGGAAGGCTCCGGGATTTGCGTCCGCCCATGCCGGGAACGTCAACGATTTCGTCAGGGCTGATGCTGCCCGCCGCACAGGCGCCAAACTTTTTCTTGATGGTTTCAGCTTCGGCGATGGGTGCGCGAAGCCCTACGGCGATATCATTGGTCAAGTTGTTGCCGCCGAGAGCCAGCACAAAGGTATGGCGGATATTTTTGCCTGAAAAAATGGCCAGATCCGTTGTGCCGCCGCCGATATCCAGAAGCGCGGCACCAAGCTCCTTTTCCTCTTCAGAGAGCACCGCTTCGCCCGATGCCAGAGATTCCAGAACAATGTCACAAACATCCAGCCCTGACCGATTGGCGCACTTAACGATATTGTGAGCGGATGTCACTGCACCGGTAACGATGTGTATCTTGGCTTCGAGACGGACCCCCGCCATCCCTACTGGATTTTGGATACCGGTCTGATCATCTACAATAAACTCCTGAGGAAGCACATGGATGACTTCACGATCCATGGGAATTGCCACTGCTCTGGCGGCGTCAATCACCCGTTCGACATCGCCTGGCGTGACTTCCGGCCCCTTTATGGCGATGATTCCCCGGCTGTTGAACCCCGTAATATGGCCTCCGGCAATTCCTGCATACACCGATGATATTTCACAACCCGCCATGAGTTCGGCGTCTTCAACCGCTTTTTTGATGGAATCCACCGTCGCTTCGATGTTGACAACAACGCCCTTTCGCAGACCGATGGACGGGTGGGAACCAATGCCGATTATGTTGATATCGCTTCCGGATACCTCGCCGACAACTGCGCATATCTTGGTCGTACCGATGTCAAGCCCCACTATGATGTTCTGTTGTTTCGGCATATCAACTCTCCTTATGGTCACCTGAACCCGGGGACGATGATGCTGTCATCAATGGGCTGACAACCACACGGTTCATCTGGTGCAGATCAATCCAGTCTATTCCCTGATTTTGTCTGCTTGTCTTGAAATATGTGATTATTTTCTTCAGTCTCACAAACTTCTCCGGATAATCTTGATAACCGATAAAAATGGCATTAACTGTTACATTCTCGATCGGTTGCGTTGTATAGATGGTGATACCAGATTCTCTGTCCACTTTTATCCGCTGAACCTGGTGATTGGGCAAAACAGCGGCATCGCTTTTTCCGATATTCAGCAGTGATAACACTGCATTGAAGCTGCTGCTTCTTCCTACATCTCCTATGGGCAGATCAGAATAATCGATGCCTTCGATTGTCGGCAAATCTGTTGGATCCGAGTCCGAAACCTCTTTAAAAACATTGCCATCGGTATCCATCAGAAATTTTTTGCCTATATTCAGAACAGCCAGCGCCTGATGCTCCTTGATGGAAATATAGATACTTCCTGGAAGTTCCCTGCGAATTTGAGCGAATGATATCCAGGGATTGGATAACAGATATTTGGTGGCCAGCGGGATGTTGATCATCAGAACGTTTTCGTCGGGTTTAATATGTGCGGTTTTGAGAACATCATTGACAGACAATCGGACATTTCCGGATACCTCCAGAGTTGTTGCCCTGAAATACGGACTCTGGATGACAATATCATGACATAGAATGAAAAACAAACTCATTAACGCTACTGCCAGCATTCCCATGACCAGATTCTTGCAGGAGCGCCGGAAACGGGCTTTTTTCATTTTACGGATCGTGGAATTTCTTCTGTAGATCGTTTTGCCCATATGTGTTATTCACCCTCGATGATCACTTCAGGTTCAAGGGATACCTGAAACTTTTCATAAACGATGCGGCGTACCTGCGCCATTATCATCAGAATATCGGACGCTGTCGCTCTGCCGGTGTTAACAATAAAATTGGCATGTTTCAGGGATGTCTCGGCGCCGCCGACTTTATATCCCTTCAGCCCTGCCAGATCGATCAATTCGCCGGCGGTTTTGCCTGTGGGTGGATTTTTAAAGATACAGCCGGCGCTGGGGAGCGTTGTCGGCTGACGGTGCCGGCGTTGCTGCAAAATCTTTCTGGCTTCAGATTTTACCGCACAGGCATCTCCGGCTTTCAGAACAAAGCGGCCGGATATGATGACGTTTCCGGGCGCATTGCAGGTATCCGGGAACGCCATACTTCGATATGCAACGCGTAAATCCGCTCTGGGTATCGTATTCATCCGCCCGGATGGATCCAGCACGACGACAGATTCCAGCACATCGGATATCCACCCCAGAGCCGTTCCTGCATTCATCCGGATAGCACCGCCGACGGTTCCGGGAATGCCCAGCGCGAAATTCAAGCCCTGAAATCCCCTTCGCATGGCGAATACACACAATTTCTGAAGGTTTTCTCCGGACATGGCTGTAAGCGCTGTCTGTGCGCTGTTGGACGATTCGATCGAAATACCTCGGCAACACTGTTGCAGACGGATCACCACTCCCGGAATGCCATTATCCCGGACGATCAGGTTGGTGCCTCCGCCCAGAATCCGATAAGGAATTTCCCTGGCATTGAGGCCGGAGATCAGCATGGACAGATCAGATACTGTTGCCGGTGTTACAAAGGCTTCTGCAGGGCCACCCACTTGAAATGACGTATGGCGGGCCATAGGCTCTCCATAACAAACGCTGTTGCCTGCAGTATCAGAAAGCCATTTGCGATCGTCCGGTGTCAGCCGCATCATTTGCTTCCGATCGGTGCATCTGATGGGCGTAATTGTTTCAGGACGGCTTCACCGACCTTCCAGACATCTCCCGCTCCCAAGGTCAGCAGGACATCACCGGGTTCAAGTATCCCACACAAATGCTCTGCGGCTGTCAGTCGATTTTCTAAATACATGACATTTTTGTGTCCGCGGACACGGATTCGCTCGCTTAATTCCAGCGCGCTCACGCCTTCAATGGGTTTTTCGCCAGCCGGATATATCGGCAGGACGGCCAATACGTCACTTTGATAAAACGCCCGGGTGAAATCATCAAACAGGGCGTGCGTCCTGCTGTAGCGATGCGGCTGAAATACAATGACTTTGCGCCGGTCCGGCCAGCATTCCTGAAGCGCCCCCAGGGTGCTGCGAATTTCGGTGGGGTGATGACCGTAGTCATCCACCACCGTAATGCCTTGGGCTTCTCCTTTGATTTCCATCCTGCGCTGAACGCCCTGAACGGTTTCGAGAGCGTTCTGAATTTTTTCAAAGGCAATTCCCAGTTCGAGCCCGACCGCTACACTGGCGGAAGCGTTATAGACATTATGGATGCCCGGAAGGTTCAGCAGGATGTTACCTAATCGATTTCCGCGATAATCCAGGGTAAAGCGGGTCTTCATTCCCTGAAACACCACGTTTCCTGCCCTGTAATCTGATTGGGGACTCATACCATATGTCGTAAATCGTTTCTGGATATCCGGGATCAGATCCTGGACAGATTCATTGTCCAGACACAGCACCGCCAATCCGTAAAACGGAATACGGTCGATAAAATTCAGAAATACGGATTTGATATGATCCATATCCTTGTAAAAATCCAGATGTTCCCGGTCAATGTTGGTAATGACGGCAATCGCCGGAGAATATTTAAGGAAAGAACCGTCGCTTTCATCCGCCTCAGCAACAATAAAATCACCTTTTCCCAGGACAGCATTGGTTCCGATGCTTTTCAGCCTGCCGCCGATCACGACCGTCGGATCCAGCCCTCCTTTGTCCAGCACGGAGGCGACGATGGAGGTGGTGGTGGTTTTTCCGTGAGCACCCGCGATGGCGATGCTGTATTTAAGACGCATCAGTTCCGCCAGCATTTCCGCGCGAGGAATCACCGGGATGGAAGCTTTTCTGGCGGCTGCCACTTCCGGATTCTCCGTGCTGATAGCCGAAGATATAACGACGACATCCGCTCCCTGAATCTGTGTTCCGGCATGACCTTTGTAGATAACGCCGCCCAGTTTTTTCAAGTTTTCCGTGATGTCGGATGATATCTCGTCGGAACCGGATACCTGGTATCCCAGGTTCAGCAGCAGTTCGGCGATACCGCTCATACCGATGCCGCCGATGCCTACAAAGTGAATATGATACGTCTTCTGATACATAATGGTGTGTCAGCTTTCTGAATGATTTTTGGGATGGATAAGTGTATAACAGTCTTCAACGATATTTTTCGCAGCAAAAGGCTTTCCCAGACAGCGGGCGTTTTCCGCCATCCGGCGCAGCGTTTCCGGCTGTGACGCAAAATGCTGGATTCTTTCCGCTAAAAGCTGGGGGGTCAGGTCTGCTTCCAGGATCATTTCGGCGGCCTGTGCCTGCACCAGTTCTCTGGCGTTTAGTACCTGATGATTATCGGCGGCGTATGGAAACGGAATCAGTATCGCCGGTTTCCCGGACGTCGTAATTTCAGCAATGGTTGTGGCTCCGGAACGGCAGATCAGCATATCTGCGGCGTGGTGGCACTCCGCCATATTTTCGAAAAATGGCTGCACCCTGCCGGAAATGCCATTTCGTCGATATGCCTCTTGGACCATCTCCAAATCCTGATTACCGGTCTGATGAATAAAATGAAATCGGTCCCGGTCGTTAAGCAGTTCAAGCGCCTCGGCAACTGTCTGGTTGATCTTATGCGCACCCTGGCTGCCGCCGACAACCGCTATTGTGAAAGGAGGAACCTTTTCGGCGGATATCAGCGATGGTATTGCAGGTTCCGCCTCTGGGACAATATTCAGAAACTGCTTTCGAACGGGATTGCCCAGATAACGGATTTTGGGTGTATTCCCCCCAAAACTGGTATCTGCAAACGATATATACACGCGATTGGCCAGTGGAAACACCATGCGGTTGGTGATACCCGGCAGCATGTTCTGCTCATGCAGCGCTACCGGAATTCCCCGGAGCCATGCAGCCAGAATCAGCGGCCCTGAAGCATACCCACCCACCCCGATGACCACATCCGGAGCAAATTTTTGTAAAATTTTCCATGATTGCCACACACCGGTTGGGAGTCTGAAAAGCGCTTTCAATTGACGCCATAAACCTCTGCCTTTAAGCCCTTCCGCCGCAATACAAGCCAGTTTGAATCCTTGATGCGCCAGAACTTTTTTTTCAAGAGCATTTCCCGTACTGACAAAAAGAATGTCACTGCCGGAGTTTTTTTCCAGAAAAGCCTCGGCAATCGCGATGGCCGGAAACAGATGACCGCCCGTGCCGCCTCCAGCCATTACGACCCGAAGCTGTCCATATTGCAGAGGTTGAACTTTTTGTGATGCCATTGCTGCTGAATTCATGCCTTTCCAGAGCCTATGTTCATTAAAATACCGATAGACGCCATGCTCATGACCAGAGATGTCCCCCCATAACTCAAAAATGGCAGCGGGAGCCCTTTCGTTGGAATCATGCCCAGCGCTACACCCAGGTTGATACATACCTGAAGCCCCAAAGCAGCGGTGATTCCACTGGCCAGACAGGAACCAAAAAAATCATAAGTGTTTTTGGCGATGCTCAGTCCACTCCAGAGAATCAGGACATACAGAAACAGAACCGTCAGAACTCCTACCAGGCCCAGTTCCTCTCCGATCACCGAAAAAATGAAGTCTGTATGCGGTTCGGGAAGATAGAAAAGCTTCTGAAAGCCCTTTCCAATGCCTGTGCCCCATATTCCGCCGCTGCCAAAAGCCATGAGTGAGTGTACAATCTGATAGGCTTCACCGGATGAGTGCTGCCAGGGATGGAGAAACGCAGACCAGCGTTCGATACGATATTCAGCGCTCATCATATGAATGTAGGCAAACGGCATGATCGCCAGTACCGATATCACCAGATAGCGCACCGGAACGCCCGCCACAAACATCATGACCCAGGTAATGGCTGCCAGAATCACCACAGAACCAAAATCCGGCTGCAAAATGATCAGCCCGGCAAAAATCATCAGAAAAAATACATGGGGCAAAAATCCGATAAAAAACGACTGAATCCTGTTCTGTTTTTTATCAAGCGAATACGCCAGGAAAATGACCAGTACCATCCGGGCGAATTCCGAAGGCTGAAATCTGAAACCGAGAAGCAGCAGCCACCGTTTTGCGCCGTTGACCTTAACCCCGAAAGGTGTAAATTTGACCGCCAGCAGCAAAACGATGGCCGTCAGAAACAGTACATAGGCTTTTCTCCGATAGAAATCATAGGGAATATTGCGGCATAGCAGCAGAGCCATAAGTCCGACAACGACAAATTCGCTCTGACGAATCAGATAAAACAGGTCGTTGCCATGGTGTTTTCGGATGGCGATGGCGGAGCTGGCACTATATACCATGACGATGCCGAAACCCACCAGCACCAGCATGGGAAAAAACAACCTGAAATCATAGCTCAACTTCCGGTATGCCCGCCACCGGACAGGCGCTGCTTCAGATTTCATTGAAGATGGTTTACCTCATCCTGATAGACATTTCCGCGATGCGCATAGCTCTTGAACATGTCAAAACTGGAGCAGGCCGGTGACAGGAGCACCACATCTCCGCTTTTGCTCATCTGGAATGCCATTGCAACGGCGTCCGCCATTGAAGCAGCCTGCTGTGTCGGTACGATATTTCCCAAAGCCGTTGTAATGATATCTGCGGCCTCTCCCATCACGATCAGGCGCTTGACGCGATTCTGAATGACAGGCTCCAGAATTCTGTAATCGCCGCCTTTGTCTATGCCTCCCATTATCAGAACAACCGGCTGCTCGAAACATTCCAGCGCCCGATACACCGCACCAATATTGGTGGCTTTGGAATCATCCACATAAGTGACGCCGTGAAGCGTTCGTACGAACTCGATACGGTGTGGGAGTCCTTTGAAATTATTCAGAGCCATCTGGATGCCCTTGACGGAAGCGCCGGCGGCGAGAGCGGCCATGGCCGCCGCGCTGATATTGTCGAAATTGTGCTTTCCGTACAATCGGGAGCGGGAAATGTCTATCCGGAAAATGCCATCCGCCCTGTGATCTGCCGGATGATCAGGTTTTGGCGAAACATTTCTGGAAAAACAATTTTCTGTTTTTACCCGCAATGTTCCGTCCGCGATTTCTGCGCTTCCCCTTTGTTCTGGCACAGGGTCACCGAATACCCAGCGGCGCCCCGGTATCTGGTCTGAAAATCGGCGAATCCATGGATCCGAGCCGTTGATGATGGCGATATCCCTGTCTGTCTGGTTCTGGAATATTCTGAGCTTTGAAGTTGCATACGCAGACATGTCGGGATACCGGTCCAGATGGTCTTCGGTGATGTTGAGCAAAATGCCGATATCCGGACGGAACGTGGAAATGGTGTCCAGTTGAAAGCTGCTGACTTCGAGTACGATCCAGTCCGCGTTTTCATCTCTGTCCACGTAGCCTATCAGCGGATCGCCGATATTGCCGCCGACAAACACTTTCAGGCCGCAGGACTTCAACATGCTTCCTATAAGTGATGTGACGGTGGTTTTACCATTGGTGCCGGTGATTGCAATGATGGGGGCGGTTACAAAACGGGACGCCAGTTCAATCTCTCCTATGACGCAAACCCCGTTGCTTCTGGCGCGCATCAGAAAATCGGAGGTGTGCGGCACTCCGGGACTCAGCACGATCATGTCTGCGGTGTCACAACCCTTTGCATACGGGTTTCCCAGCAACGTTTCGATTCCCAGTTGCTTCAGTTCCGTGACTGCAGGGCTCATCTTTTTTTCGGAAGCCATGTCTGTCGCCGTAACGATCGCGCCCCTGTGATGCAGAAACTTTGCCGTTGCCAGACCGGTCATGCCCAGACCGATGACATGAATTTTTTTTTGATATAAATCCATATGTTATCTAAGCTTCAGTGTGCTGATGGCTACCAGTGAAAGCGCTATGGCAATAATCCAGAACCGGACGATCACTTTAGGCTCCGGCCATCCCTTTAGCTCGAAATGATGGTGCAGCGGCGCCATGCGGAATATCCGGCGGCCGTGCGTCAACTTGAAATATCCCACCTGGAGAATCACGGACAGCGCTTCGATGACAAAGAGGCCACCCACCAGCACCAGCAGAAGTTCCTGCTTGGTAATGACAGCGATGGTTCCCAAAGCGCCTCCAAGGGACAGCGAGCCCACATCTCCCATAAATACCTGCGCCGGATAGGCGTTGAACCATAAAAATCCCAGTCCTGCGCCTGCCATGGCTCCGCAAAAAACCGCCAGTTCACCGCTTTCGGCCACATAGGATATTTGCAGATAATCGGCGATCTTGTAATGCCCTCCCACATAGCAGAACACCATATAGGTTACCGCTGCGATAATGCTTGGACCAATGGCCAGCCCGTCCAGCCCGTCGGTCAGGTTGACGGCGTTGGATGTTCCGACGATGACAAAGACAGCGAATGGAATATACCACACTCCCAGATCCGGTGAAAATGTTTTAAAAAAGGGAAATGTGACATCGGTTGAAAATTCTGGGGACAGATACAGACAGACGGTTCCGATGAAAGCGATCAAAATTTGAAGCAGGAGTTTCTGTCTGGCGCTCAGGCCCATGCTTTGTTTTTTGACCTGCATGAGGTAGTCATCTATAAAGCCGATCAGACCAAACCCTGCCGTAATACCCAGCACGACCCAGATATAGATATTTTTCAGGTTGGCCCACAGCAGCGAAGAGCCCAGGATGGCGGTGATAATCAATGCGCCACCCATCGTGGGGGTACCGGCTTTTTTCAAATGGGTTTTGGGGCCGTCTTCACGGATATACTGCCCGACCTGAAGATAGCTGAGCTTTCGGATAGCCCAGGGCCCTAAAAGAAAACAGATCAGGAAAGCCGTCAATGTGGCATAAATTGTACGGAAGGTGATATATCGGAATACATTAAAAACCGATATGGATGTATGTAACGGATATAAAAAAAGATACAGCATAAATGAAATATCTGCGCGCTATGAATTGTTGTATAGAAAATGAGACGTCAAGAAAACGGCAACAGCGTGCCGGAACCGCTTGAATGGCCCGCCCATCGGACGATATCGCCGGCGATCTTTTCCATTCCCATGGCGCGTGAACCTTTGATCAGTATCCAGTCGTTTTTCTGCAAATTTTCTGTGACACGTGAACGAATGTCATCAAGGTTTCCCACAAAAACAGATTCCGGCGACATGCCGGAGCCGACAGCTCCATCAGCCACATCCTGGCTGAAATTGCCGGTGGCATACAGCTCTGACATCCCGGCGGACGCAATCTGTTCTCCGAGCCGGCGATGAAAACGTGGAGAATCCTTGCCGAGTTCCAGCATATCACCAACGATCACAATGCCTCTGGCCGCTCCTTTGAGTTCCAGAAGTGTTTGCACCGCAGCCGTCATTGATGCCGGGTTGGCGTTATAGGTGTCATCCAGAATATGAACACCCCAGGCTGTCGTTACGATATTCATCCGGCCTTTTTCAGGTTTGAAATTTTCCAGACCCGCCTTGATTTCTGCGGCGGATAATCCCAGGGCGTATCCGACAGAGGCTGCTGCAAGCGCATTGGATACCATAAACGTACCGGCGATAGAGAGCGTCACTGGAGTGGAATCACCCGGCAAATCGAGTGTAAACGACGTCTGTGCGCCATGCGACACAATCTGACGCGCGCGCACTTGGGCGGCATCGGCAGTACCAAAAAAAATCACCGGGGCAGAAAGTTTCGGTGCGAGTGCTTCAA